>NYWC01000079.1 GCA_002684935.1 Gammaproteobacteria bacterium | reverse complement strand
TAGAGACTTGGAGAAATACAAGGAATACATAATGGAAGTAACATATAATGGAATAACGATTGATTTATTCAACGTTGAAGATTGTAAGAATTTAGTTAATGTAAAGCTTGGTGATAATGGTTTACCTGAACAAGTTTTAGTATCGTTATCAGGTGGATGTGATTCTGCTGCGGCACTTTATCTGTGCCTCACACATTTCCCAGAGATTGAATGGTTACCATATACGTGTAGAGATTTAAATGCACCAAATGATGCAGATTCTGCAATTATGTTTATTGATAAGATGCAGAAAGAATTTCCGCATGCTAACTTACAAGACATACAAGTATTTGAATTTGACGATAAAGATCCTAAGCATTTTGCTGATGCGCAATATTGCATAGATCATTATGAAAGATATAAAGATATGTCAGTTATTGGTATGGTAAAGATACTATTGATTGATAGAATCACAAGAAATCTTATGAATAAATATAAGTCTCAACCCGACCCAGATGATTTTCCTGTAGGTGCAATGAGATTTGATGGTATGTCAAAAAATCCATCTGAAGAAGAAATGATAGCTGGTGGATTCTTAGATGTAAGTGAACCTCGTCGTACTCATGATGAGAATTGGCCAACAATGTATAGACAAGTATATCAGCCATTTATTAATGTTGATAAGAAGTTTATTGCTGATATTTATTTCCAGCANCCNTTNNTNCTTAGAAGAAATTTATCCNCATACTAAATCATGTACTGGTACAGCATGGTGGACTAATAACTTTACAAGGGTATGTGGTNAATGTTTCTGGTGTCATGAAAGAAANTGGGCATTTGGCGATGAACTATATCCAATCAAAGACTTACCGCNAATACCTAATCCACCTCCTGGTTATAATCCTAAAAAANTNNNNTGAAGCCGCTTCCNGTAAACNCGGCTTTTTCTAANTTANCATATCAAGATTATCCTNAACAAATNGTTGATGGNAAAATATCTTGGGAATGGATTNNNAAGCATGCATTNCCCTCATCAAAGTTAAATTTTGAACCNCATAGTATATGNAGANTAAGATGTCCTGGATGTTTTATGNGAGAAGATGGATTACATCAGAAAGGAAGTAANAAATATTTTGNNGATGNTTGGGATAAAAGATATACTATTCCATTAGAGAAATANAAAATTNTATTTGAAGTATTTAAATATATGGAATTTTGTGGAAATCTATCGGATCCAATTTATCANCCAGAATTTGTAGATACATTAAAGTATTTAAANGGTAAAGNTACAAAAATTAATTTTCGTACAAANGGTAGNGGTAAANCAAAAAGATGGTGGAAAGAAGTATNTGAACTNTGTGAAGGAGAAAANTGGTGGTGGACATTTGCANTNGATGGTTTACCAGAAGATTCTCATATATATCGAAAGAAACAAAATGGAGAACANGTATGGGAAATGATGNANTATGGCAAAACNNTTGGNGNTGAGATTGAATGGCAATGGATTGTATTTAAATATAATNAAAATGATCTTNACCATGGNCAACTACTAGCTGATCAACATAATATACAATTTAATTATTATCATTCAACTNGATGGAGTACTNNNGANTTAANAGCACTACAACCNACAGGTCAAACTCATNCNCATCGTTCTCGTNNAACTCAAGATGCTATGAATCAAGTAAAAAAATATANTATTGATATTGAAAATATAGTTAAAGTTTANGGNGATGATNAAGATNATTTTTGGAATANCTATGATGATTATGAGGGACCAAGATTTCTTCCAGNAGATGATCNCCGAATNCANAAANTAGAAATAGACCCNGATTGTTTAAATACNANNTTAACAAAACCAATTATGTTNAATAGTATGGGNTATTTTATTCCATGNTGTGAGATGGATCAACGTGTAGATGTTTTANCAGANCGTGGGTTTTATAAAGAAGAATTNCATATTGATAATCTACATACAGTAGAAGATATTAAAAATGTTTTTATGAGTGATGTTTGGCAAGATCATTATATGGGATTATTAAATAATCCTGAAGGTTCTATGGAGTGGTGTCAAAGTTTTTGTGCTAAAAATGAAGATGTACATATCGCTGGTCATGGAACAGATAATCATGGGTTCGTATAAATAGAATATGAAGAAAATATTATTAGTTAGTGGTGATAGTTTTACTGATAGAAATTTTAGATCAGCTTCGCATCCTGAAATGGATGTATCTTGGCCAATGTGGCCAGACATATTAGCAGAAAAACTTGATATGCGTCTTATTAATTTAGGAAGATCTGGACAAGGTAATGAGTACATATACTCANCGTTGCAAGATACAATTGAAAAGATGGAAGATAAAAGTCAAATAGGTATGGTTGTTGCTGCTTGGTCACAGTCTTTTAGAAAAGATTATCAACACAATCATTCAAAGGGGCATGAATATGTTTTTTATGATTACGGACAATGGATGGCTGAAAGAGTAAACCCGCATGGAGATATATTTGGCTGGATAAGAAAAAGCTTAAGAACTTATAAGAATTTAGAATATATGTGTGAAAGATATAATATACCATATGTTCAAACACAGATGATACCTTTATACATTGATTNNTTAAGAGGATTAATGCCTACTGAACAAGAAGAAGCTNNAGGTAAAGTNAGAGGGGTAGATGACANAGTATATCCAGGAAATGCAGAAATGGATATAACAGCAATTTTAAAAATAATAATGGAATATGATGATATTATAAATCATGATAATTTTTTAGGTTGGCCAATAAGTAGAGACTTAGGTGGTTATCCGTTAAGTATTAAAGAAGTTGGTTTAGCTCCAGAAAGTCCTTATGTAATATCAGAATATGATGGTCATCCAAATGAAGAAGGACATAAACAATTAGCGAACGCTATATACAAACATATAAAGGAGAAATAAAATGGCAATACAAGATTCACTAAAAAAGAGAGCTCATGTAGTGCATTACAAGACTGATGATATTCCTACAAGAGATACTATAGAAAGAATATTAAGAACAGGTTATCCACTTGCAACGTCAAAGCAAAATGCTTTTCCGTATAAAGTATGGGTATTAGGACCTAATGCAGAACGTAGTAATAAACTATATCAAATGACTGAACAAAATAAAATAGATTTTGATGGAGATGTAGGTGATAAATATCATTCAAATCCTAATCTATTCCATGTTAAGTCTGCTCCATGGACATTAATAATTACACCGCGAGTTGCTCCACCTAATCCATTTGCTGCAGAGCAATGTGAACTAACAGGAACTCAATGGGAAATGGGTAGAGAATCTTTTATCCCTGATGGTAGAGAAAGTTGGGGTATAGAAGTAGGAATGGTAGCTAAAACAATTACAGGAGCAGTGTGCGATGAAGGACTTGATACTTCATATTGTATTTGTTTTCCTAAACAAATAGAAAAATGGCAAGCAGCTAGTGGTTTTGAATTTATTAAATACTTTCCTTATCTAATACAAACTATTGGAAAAGCAGATTTATATAAATGGCAGAATATGTCAGAGGATGGACTTAAAAAAGATACTCGTGCTCCATTCAATGATGTGTTTGAATTTGTAGATTAATCTATGTACAAATAAACCAAAGTATGGTATAATACATTATGTATAACTTGATTTTGTTAAATCATTTTTATGGTTACCCAGATCTAATCGATAAGACGTCTAATGATATTCGTTATGCNCAATTACTACGTNTGNTAGATAGGTTTAATTCANAGAATACTATATTTTTCTCTTCAATTGATTGGCGTAGCGATTCAAGATTAGGAAGTATTCGTAAGATTGCTCTTGCTGAAGACTTTATATGGGTTGATTATACTGATGAAGAAACTATAGAAAACATATTAAACACATATGAAAAGTTGAATGATTCTATACATAAAAAGATATCACCACATAATACTAATGTTATTATAGGTGGAACAAATACTGCTGGNTGTTTATTAAGAAATGCAAATGTNGCNGCAATNAATTGGATTAATTTAGGTTTTAATGTACAAATATGTTTATCAATGTGTGCTGACTATCAATTAGATGGTATTAATTCAGTAGAAAAAAATAANATGGCTATGGGTATTTTATATAANTTTGTTAAAGATAATAACGCCATAAATAAAGTAGATGTATATTATGATGTAGCAGATTTAAGGAGAAATTAATGACAGGTTGGGATAGAGATTACTTAGAATATGAGAGAGATTATTTAGATCTTTTTCATAGCACAATGCAAAAAGAACAAGAAAGGAATATAGAATTTCTTGAGAAGAGTTTAAAAGAATTACTTGGTAGAAAGTTTGCAGTTGCTTGTAGTAGTGGCACTGATGCTTTAATGTTTGCATTAATTAGTTTAAATTTAGAACCTACTGATGAAGTATTAGTTACTAACTTCTCTTGGATCTCTTCAGCATCATGTGTATCTTTAGCTGGTGCCACACCTGTATTTTGTGATGTAGACTTAGACACATANCANATGTATTGGGAAAGTGTTNNAGNNATGATAAGTGATAAGACTAAAGCTATTGTATATCCACATCTATTTGGAAGNATGAGNGATACTANTATTTTAAGAGACATATGNAAAGANANAGGTATTGTCTTTATTGAAGATGCAGCTCAANCNTTAGGTTCTAGTTTATATGGNGANAAAGCTGGTNCTATTGGTGANATTNCTACATTAAGNTTTAATGCAAATAAACAAGTTGCAGGTATCGCTGGNGGTGGNGCNGTNCTNACAGANGATAAAGAGAAAGCAGTGNTATTTAGAAAATTAAGNAAGCANGGTGAACANGAAGTATTAGGNTATAATTCGAAGATGCTTGGTATGAATGCTGANTTTATTAATTTTAGANTAGGNAAGATGNNNGAGTATGATGCTAAAAGACTTGCAATTGCNAANAAATATGANGAAGCTCTCGCTACATGCGANGTTNTTNTNCAAAAACCTNCTNAATATGAGNANCANACTTANCATAAATATGTAGTAAGGTTTAAGAATAAANAAATAAGAGATGCTGTAAAGGAGAAAATACCAGGTAGCGGNATACATTATCCTAAACCTATATNNGAACATCCTATGTATCAAAACATTACTCATAGAAANGNTNNNTATAGNAATNCNAAAGANATATGTGATACAATCCTTACATTACCTATGCATCCATATTTAACTGATGAAGAAATAAATAGTGTTACAAATACAATTATGATTTTAGCATGATAGAATTAATAAACGATAAGTTAATTGAAGTTGATGATATGGGTAATATGACCGTATATGAAGATGAGTCATTAACTACACTTATTGATAATATGAAACTCGTAATAGATGATATAGTAATTGATGAAAAACTAATTGAACCTGTCGAAGATATATATTACTATCTAATAGAAAAAATATATACTATGCCAGATTATCCTAAATGGAATGATGTACCATTTAGAGATAAACCCAAAGCAAAACTATTGATAGCATTGAATAAATTTATACATGATAAAACTAACAGACGTACAGAATAAATATCTAGCAATAGACTTCTTTTTGACAATGTCCTGTAATAAGGATTGTCATTATTGTACTAGCTATACTCTCGAACAAAGGAATCTAACTGTTGATATGGAGTTCTTAGAGAGAACACTATATTATTTGAGAGATTATAAGACACGATGTAATCTACTTGGTGGAGAACCAGGTTTAATTAAAAATTTACCTGATGTTATCAAAGCAATT
Organism: Gammaproteobacteria bacterium; assembly: GCA_002684935.1. GTDB lineage: Bacteria > Pseudomonadota > Gammaproteobacteria > Pseudomonadales > Pseudohongiellaceae > UBA9145. Next base: position 10,235 of record NYWC01000079.1, on the reverse strand, counting down.
CAAAGTAATCCTAATCATGTATGCGAAGTACTATCTAACTCTACTGTACGTAGAAGATACCCGCAAGTACTAGAAGATGAAAATATCATTTACGTTGAGCATATGATATTAGATTTTTATGAGCATGAGATATCTTTATTAGGACCAAAATCATATGAGTTCCATGATGAGAATGATAAGAATAATTATAATTTAGTTATTAAGACACCTAACTTTGAGAAGTATAAGCATTTATATCCTGAAGCTATGGCTAAATTAGACCATAAGAATACACTATGGAAAGAATTTAATGGCAGAGCACCTAACTTCGGTGAGATACAATTAAACGCACAAGCTGCGGAGATAGATAGGAAGATGTGTGCAGCATTTCCTATGGTACCTGTTATTAATTTTGAGAATCAAAACTTGGTACATTGTAGTAAGAAGTTTGCAAACAATGCTATCACCTCTAAAGAATTTGAGATCACTCAAGAGAATATAGATAAGATGATGAATTTCAGATTATTTAAATATGAAAACTATTGTAAGACCTGTACCGAATACGTCCAACCAAAGGGCCATTTTAATATTAAAAAATATGCGAGCATACTAAATGAATAAGATAAAAGCAGTAGCACTAAACCTACACGATCACAATACATATGATGGAGTATGGCATAATCAAAGAGAAAGACAAACACGATTTAAGCATAACTTACCTTATAGAGCAGAAGCTTATGCTCATCAATCAGATGTATTAAATCCTAGTGATTATAGATTAAACGATGAATTCACAAAGGAGTATTTTACAAAAGATGATGATAGTATTCTAGCATTTACATACACATATGGTGGTGTAAGGATGTCAAAACCAGAATTACTAGAAGGTGTACTCAAAGGCCATGACTTCATATTTGATTGGCAACCTAAGAAATTATGGGATCATTATTATAAAGATGGCATATACTTTATTGACCATCACCAATCACATGCAGCATATGCTTTTATTAATTCAGGATTCGAGCAAGCAGATAAGCTAGCAATCGATGGTATTGGTAATAGATATCGTTGTTGCTTCTTTGATAAAGACGATGTAATGACTGATCTATCAGATGTATTACCTATTGGTTGGTTATGGAATCACATGTCAAATCTAACAGGATTTGGTACGCTTGGTGCAGGTAAACTTATGGGATTATCGGCTTATGGCAAAAAGAATGATTACTTCTATGAGATATTTGAAACAATATTTGCTGGTGCTATTACAGAAAAGAAGCAAGAGAAGTATGACTATATCGATTTAAAAAGATATAGAAAAGAAGACTTAGCATTTACTCTACAAAAATTTACAATGGATAAAATAAGAGAGTTTGTGTATCCGCTTAAATCCTGTAATAACCTTTGTGTCGCAGGTGGTGTATCTTATAATGGGTATATGAATGAAGCATTCACAAAGAAATGGACGAATGTTCATGTACCGCCAGCAGTTGGTGATGAAGGGCAAGCACTGGGCGTGTACCAACACGCTGATTATGTGCTAAATGAAAATAAACATGTAGTAGACACTTATTCTGGTAAAGCATACGAATTTGAGCCAGCTGAAGATGAAAGAGTTGGACCAGCCACTGAATATGAATCTTGGGCTGGAGGTAAAGGTTTTACATGGGGTTATGAAGCATTATTTTGGGAACCTCTTGATATGACTGTTGTAGCTCAAGCAATTGCTGATGGTAAAACAGCAGGTTGGTTTCAAGGTAAATCAGAGAGTGGCAATCGTGCATTAGGTAATCGTAGTATCTTAGCAGATCCAAGAAATCCAGATATAAAAAATATTATTAATAGTACAATCAAAAACAGAGAAGACTTTAGACCATTTGCTCCTGCTGTATTAGAGGAACACTATCAAGAATACTTTGATACGAATCAGCCATCTCCTTATATGTCACGTATTATGCCAGTTATATCTGACAAGATTCCTGGTGTAACACACGTTGATGGTACAGCAAGAATACAAACAATTAATAGAGAACAAAACGAAAGATACTACGATATCATTAATGAATTCTATAAGATAACTGATATACCAATGTTGCTTAATACAAGTTTTAATTCTCAAGAGCCTATCGTAGAAGAACCATGGCATGCCATTCGCACCTTCAGAGAGACGGCTATAGATATATTAGTAATTAATGATTGGATGTTAATTAAGAAAGCAACAGGAAATGGCTGGAACTAATGCTTAGTAAAGAAAAAATAGATAATTTATTAAATATTCTTAATCTAAATAATGACTATGACATTGATAGCAAGAATATTATTGAATTATTAACCGCAGTAAAAAATGAAGATGATAGTGCATTACTGCAAACTTTATTTAAAATAAAGTATAATGAATATCCCGATACATCTCTGTTTGAAAAAGCGCTTACAATAATTAAACACGAGCCAGAACTTGAACACGATATACTAGATTCATTTAGTAATAATCAAGTGTGGGCCAAAACTAAATTAGTGAATGGCTTAGATAAACTTAATCTTTTAAATAAAGATACTGAAGTTGTTATTTGGGGTTGTTGGTATGGTAGTGTTATTATACCATTATTGCATGATAAAGTAAAAAAGATTATTGCTGTTGATATTGATGACCACGCTATTGAGATTGGAAAAAATAGATTATTTAAAGAGTATGATAATGTTGAGTGGATATCTGAGGATATATTCGGAGAATATAAAGAATTTTATGGTCATACAGATATTTTTATTAATACATCGTGCGAACATATGTTACCTATGAAATGGTGGGGTCCAGAAGGACCGCGAAGTAAACATAATTACTTTAAAGCATGGGACGGAAAAAATCATGAATGGCCAGTTTATAAAAAAGCTTGGTGGAAAAAAGTCAAGCCATCTGCACACTTTGCTTTTACATCAAATAACATGTTTGATATAGAGGGTCATATTAATTGCGTAAACAATATACAAGAATTTATGAATCAGTTACCTCCTAGTGCAGAAGTATTGCATGAAGATAATCTTAAAGATGAAAGAGGCACACGATACCTATTAATCGGAAAGATATGAAGAGAATAATCTATAGTATATACGTAGATATACCTGCGGCCGAACACTATGGCACTACATCAAAAAGTAAACATGACACCACAGAAAAAGCAGAGATCACTGTTGATGCCTTTAAAGAACACTATGATCGTTTAATTAAATGCAAAACGGTTTATGCTGATCGTATTGGTGTATCATTTAAGATGTATGAATATGATAATCAATATAAAGAATTCGAAACAAAGTTTAAAGAGAATTATCCAGAAGTTACTGGATATGAAATAATAAACTTTTATAAGTTACATCTCCTCAATGAGCTATCACAAACCTATGATGAAGTTCTATACTTAGATTTTGATGTTATACCAATGAATCATTCACCTAACTTCTTTGAAGAATGGGATTTAAGTAAAGGTATATGTGTTGTCGAACAGAATGATAAGATCGTACATCATGTAGAAGCTAGCCAAAGCATACGTAGTCCAACAGCAAAATACTATAATTGCCAAGCAATGTTATTAGATGGTGGTTATCATCCGAATAATGATGTGATTAATACTGGTATTATTGGTGCAAGTGCTGAACATATAAAGCAGTTAGATTACTTTGGTGGTTTAGAACATGTAATAGAAATGATGACAGCATTAAGAGGCGATGCTTATAGAGAAATAGGTGTATACCCTAATAATATTATTGATATGTTTAGGTATGATAACGAAACTATCTTCTCGTATAAAATAAAAGTTAACGAAGTTCCAGTGCAATGGTTTGCTCCAGACTGGCATTACTTATTTGATTTTCAAAGATTCGTACCAGATTATGCATTCTTTGTGCACGCAATCTGTAAAGACTTTGATTGTGTATGGAGAAAATACGATGCTTAAAATATGCACTGTATATTATAGAGATCAATATACTCTTGATTATGTAGGTAAATTATACGATAGTATAAGAAGAAACTGCAGCATTCCATTTCAATCAGTATGTATTAGCGACGATCCCGGTGTCGAGGCCGATATAGTACTACCATATAATCATTATGGCGATATAAAGAAACATTGGCATAAACTAAAATTCTTCTCTCCAAATTTTGGATATCAAAATCCTGGCGATGACATAATTATTATGGATATTGACCAAGTTATTACAGGTAATGTTGATGACCTCATAGGACATCCAGTACAAGAGAAAGAATTAATTACTTATGGTATATGGTGGAAATCTGTATTAAAAACTAATGGTGGATTTTATAAATTTAAATCTGGTAGTTTAGCATATGTATGGGATGACTTTGCCGAAAATCCTGCTTATTGGCAAATGCATTATTATAAAGATAGGATTGTACATTTTCCATATTATGGTGAACAGAATTATGTCAATTGGAGAGCTGAAGAAAATGGTATAAAAATAATTCCTACACCAGAAGAATGGATTGGTAAATGCGATATAGACAAAGATGAAGAAATAGGTGATAATCGTTTATACCTTGAAAAGTTTGGTGACTTTATGTTTTTAGATGGTGTAAGTCCTAACATTAAAGTAGTACACTTTACTGGGCCAGGTAATACAATACATAATAATAGCAATGATTGGATTAAGGATTACTGGAAATGAAGAGAATAATATGTTGTAGATTTGGTAATAAGTTTACTCAATGGCATGTTGATAATTTAAAGCATATGATTGATACCTATTCAGGTATAGAGTATGATGAGTTTGAGGTAATTGAAGAAGACTTATATGGCAATTGGTATAATAAATTCCAGATGTATGATAAGTTCAGAGATGGAGATAATCTTTATTTTGATTTAGATATGGTTATATATGGAAAATTACCAAATTTATTTCGTAGTGATTTTACGTTATTAGATGATACTTGGTGGAGAGAACCAGCACATACACCATTAAACTCTTCTATTGTTTCTTGGTCTGGATCTGTACATCATATATGGGAAAAATTCTGGCCATATGCAGAAGACTATATGACAAAATATAGTTTAGGTAGTGATGAGTGGTATTACAAAGAAATAGAATACGAAACATATGATCGCGTATGTCCAAAATTTAGTATTAAAGAAAGCAATCCTAACTACAATGTGTGCACCTTAGGACAGATGCATCACATAATGGAAGAAGGGTGGACCGGTTGGTGGTCACCCTATTTCCTTAAACGTTAACCTTCTGTAAGAACTGGAGAAAACTTCCAAGATGTAGCATTATCAGATGCTGCTAACTCGTGTGTTGTATCCTTTTTAATATACATTGTTTCACCTGAAGCCATAGCTACAGTACCAAGTAATGCTGCTTTTGAAGCTGTATGAACTTCTAAATTAGCTGCACTTCCTGCCACAACCTTGACTACATTTGCTTGACCAACATTGTTTCCGTTAGATGCATGTGAAGCTACTGTTGTTCCTATTGCTGTTACAATCGTTGCCATTATTTCTTCTCCTTCTTTTCAGTTCCCTTAGCTGCTGCAATCTTCTTAGCTGTTGCTGCTTTTTTCTTTGTTGTCTCAGCAGTTTTCTTCGCTATAGTCTTAGGTCTCTTATGAGGAGGCATTGCTTGCTCTTCAATGATTTCAGCATATTGCTCATCTAAAGCTTTAGCTTGTACAACTCGATCACCTGAAGATACAACATCTTCTGTTGTTTCACGAACTCCTGTAATTTCAAATGCATGCTTTAATACTTCAAACTTATGCTGCGCCTTTCTTAATGCAGTTTTAGCTGCAATATTATCTGACTCACGTATCTCTTGTAATTCAAATAATGCTAGCTTTAATGCAAACAAATGGTCTTCGTTTTCCATGTTAGTAAAGATGTTATCTACAACTGCAGGGAATATCTTCGTCTTCGATAACATTTCTTGTTGATCTGCTAATCCTTCATTTCGCATAATCAACTTAGCTGTTTCCATAAAGGCTAAGCTTTCCATCTTTCTAGTTTTATGTGTCTCTTCGTGGATTGCATCCAACGTAGTGATTTTTAGCAGTTTTTTGTAGTCTGCGTTATCTTCGTCTGCTTCAACAATATGAGGAGTTAGATGCAATTCATCCGTATGACCCATATTCAAGAGTACTTCAAGGTTCTTTCTGTCTTGATCAATGAAGGTTGCAGAAACGAATGTTTCTTTAGTAATTATACTCATTTTATTCTTTCCTCGCTTTTAAATAGTAAGTGTTAATTGTTGTCGCCGATCCCGACGGGAACTCTTGTGTTCGATAATCATCTCCACCAACTTCTCGTTGTGCATATGTCGAACCATTAAGTTTGGTGTCTGCCATACCTGAACCCATATTTGTACCTGAGCCACCGATATAGTAACGTATTTTATGTGAATTTAAGTTCACTGCTACATAACGTATCATCTCTTTCATAATAGCATCGAACTCTGCTTCAGTGTATTCTCTGATATTGTTATCACCATTAATGTAACATGGCTTTGCAGTATAATCAGTCTCAGAACCAGTTGATCTATGAAGATAATAGTTAGTGATTGTAGTTGGTTGGTCTTGTGTTTCAGTAATACCACCCGCACTATATGCTCCAGCATTTGCACGTGTATCTGTAAATACCGCTGTTGATGAAACATTAGTATATCCTGATGGAGCCGAAGTAGATGTTCCTATTTGATAAGGTTGTGCTGCAATAATTGCATCAACAAGAGTATCTGCATAAGTATCAAACATCTCTTGTGGAGTCATAGCTTGTATATTGTTACTTGAATTAACATATACAGGCATTCTCGTTGTTGAGCCATTATCATTAAATGTTAATGAACCTGTCGTTGCTGAGCTAAGCTTATCATATGAAACAGTTACAGTACTTACATCAGGAGTATCTCCTGCAGATCGAAAGCTACTCGCGTGAGTCGTAGCTGCACCTGCTTGGAGTCGTGTATCATTAATAGCATCTAGCGTACCACTGCTACCAACTTGAGTTACGAGTACTGACTGATCTGCTAAGTATAACCATTTTGCTCGGTTAATAATCGCAGTCTTGTCGTCAGCTGACATCTCCTTCAAGTTATTTGAATCTATTTTTACTGGTGTTCTTGCTGCCATAGTATTATAATTTCCTTCTGTTTAGTGTATTTATACTCATTTTTTAAGGACAAGTATAAATACACGTTGTTAATATTTATGCTCCTGCGGTATGACAAGTTTTCACTGTAGTACCAGCTGCGTTAATAATCAATAATGTTGATAATGTTTTTAACTGAGCTGAACCAATAGCATCATCTGCCATATTAGCTTCTGCCACAGTATCAGCAGCGATCTTCGCTCCTGTTACTTGAGCATCTGCTATATGAGCCGTATCGATTGAACCATCTACATATTGGTCACTATCAACAGAGTTTGCTGCCATCTTACCAACAGTAATTTGAGAGTTAGCAATATGAGCCGTGTCAATAGAACCATCAACATATTGATCTGAATCAACAGAGTTTGCACTCATATGAGCCAAGTCAATAGCACCTGCTGCTATCTCATCTGAATCCACCGCATCGTCTGCTAAGTGTTCATTATCGATTGAAGCTGCAGCGTAGTGTTCGCTGTTAATAGTATCATCTGCAATCAAAGCTCCTGTTATTTGGTCTGCACCAATGTGAGCAGTATCAATTGAACCATCGACATACTGATCACTATCAATTGAGTTAACACTCATATGAGCTAAGTCAATAGAACCATCGGCTAGATGTTCGCTATCCACTGCATCATCAGCAATCTTGGCACCTGTAATAGCATCTGCCGCGATCTTACCAGTTGTAACTTGTAAGTCTGCAATGTGTTGTGTATCAATTGAAGCATCAACATAGTGCTCAGAGTTAACAGAATCATCAGCGATATTATCACCATCAACTGCATCACCTGCAAGCATCGCATGTTCTACGGCTCCAGTTTGAATTGTTGCTGTTGTAGTAAAGTTTGCACTACCATCAAAGTTAGCTGAAGCTAATACAACATCACCTGAAGTAGTGAATGCTCTTGCAGTTGCAAGTTTAGTAGCAGTAGCAGCATTACCTGTTANNNCNCCTTCAACNTTTGCAACAAGAGTACCAACTGCGTAGCCAGTACCAGNAGTATTAACTGTTGTAGTAGGTTGTGCTTGTGTATCTTTAAATAGTTTCCACTTACCTGAATCAGAAGCATCTCTAAATAGACCTGAATATAAGTCTTGAGAACCTGATGTATCATACAAACCATATAAACCAATATCAACTGCGTCAGCTGAACTGTTATTTGTAGCAACTTCAATTAATGAATCAGCAACTTCGATTGTTGTTGATGATACTGAAGTGTTCGTACCAGATACTGTTAGGTTACCAGCAATCGTTACGTTATCAGGTAAACCAATTGTAATCGTTCCATTGTTTTCAGCAACTGTAGTCTCATTAGCAGTCGCAGCAAAAGTAACTGTTGAACCAAGAGCCATAGCTGTTGTGTTTGAACCATCTGAAACTGTGATAGATGAGTTAGCAAGTTTAGCATTAGCAATCGAACCTGCTAAGTGTTCATTATCTACTGAACCATCAACATACTGATTTGAATCAACACTGTTTGCAGCCATCTTGGCAAGTGTTATTTGAGCATCAGCAATATGAGCTGTATCAATTGAAGCGTCTACATACTGGTCACTATTAATAGAGTTTACACTCATGTGTTCTAAATCAATTGCGCCTGCAGCAATATGTTCACTGTTCACAACATCGTCACCAATCTTATCAGCTGTCACTGCATCTGCTCCAAGAGCTGTAGTATCTACTGAACCTGCTGCATAATGCTCTGCATCAATTGAATCAGCAGCTAAGTGCTCTGAATCAACTGCGTCATCAGCAATCAAGGCTCCAGTAATTTGATCTGCAGCAATATGAATAGTATCGATCGATCCGTCTACATACTGATCAGAATCAACTGAGTTTGCACTCATGTGTGATAAGTCAACTGAACCATCAACTAACTCTGAAGAGTCAACTGAGTTTGCACCCATAGCGGCCGCATCTACTGAACCAGCAGCGTAGTGCTCTGTATCCAAAGCTCCTGCTGCAATATGCTCTGAGTTAACTACATCATCGGCAATCAATGAAGCAACAATTTGATCTGCTCCGATCTTAGCTGTTGTGACAGCAGCATCGGCTAAATCAGCTGTAACAATTGTAGCATCAGCGATCTTCGCTGAAGTAATTTGAGAATCTGCGATATGCGCAGTATCAATTGAGCCATCAACATATTGATCGCTATCCACTGAGTTAGCTGACATATGTGCTAAATCAATTGCACCATCTGCGATCTCTGCTGAATCAACTGCATCTGCTGAAATTGTTACAACACCTGCGTTAGTCATTGTAGCATCACCACTTAGTGCTGCTGCTGTAAATCCAGTACCATCACCAATTAATATTTGAGTATTTGTAACTGCCTTCGCAGAAACAACACCCGAACTATTTGCATCTCTTACTAAAACTGTGTTAGCAGCTTGAGAAGCAACCTTNGCTAATGTTACTTGAGCATCAGCAATATGACTTGTATCAATTGAACCATCTACTAATTCTGATGAATCTACTGTGTTAGCAGCTAGTGATATTACACCAGTATCTGCCATTGTAGCATCACCTGACATTACATTATCAATCCACTTTGATGTTCCTGTATCGTATAATAACATTGCACCGTCAGCAGCAGATGTAATATTTACATCGTTGTCTTCAGCAAGAGTATTCTCTGCCGCAATTTGAGCATCTACATAAGCTTTGACGGATTGCTGTGTAGGTACTTTTGTGGCTGAATCACTTGAAAAGTTATCTTCATCAATAACAAACCCAACAGTTGCAGATGACGCTAAACTTGAATCAAGTAGCGTACCCGCAGCATCAGGTAATGTTATCGTTCTATCTGTGGATGAGTTAGGAGAAGCAATTGTAAATACACCTGTTCCGCCTGAGTCACCTTGAAATTTTATCTTTGACATTTTTTGTCTCTCCTAATAAATTAAACTACTGCCCAAACACTGCCGCTTCCGACTGTAAATGAACTATTTGAATCGATAGTAATCGGTCCAGCTGATATCGCATTATTGCCATCTTCCATGACATAATTCTCACCAGAGGCCAATACAGATTCATGTTCCCATGCAACCTGCTTGGTTGAGTTACCACCGCCAACTAAACTCCATTCGCTTCCTGTATATATCTCA
>NYWC01000078.1 GCA_002684935.1 Gammaproteobacteria bacterium | reverse complement strand
GACCTGCCACATGCGGTTGCGAGCATCCTGCACACTCTTCTCGACCTGGCCTTTTTCCCAACCCGCCGCAGGGTTACAAAACTCAGGTTCAAACACGTAGTGGCTAGCCATCGCCTTGAAGCGTGCATTGATGTCGCGCTGCTTGCCTTTGCCGACGCGGTCCACCGCCGTCTTCATGTTATCGTAAATCCCGCGACCGGGTACGCCGCCGAAGACCCGGAAGCCATGCCAATGAGCATCGAACAGCATCTCATGGGTTTGCAGCGGGTAAGCCCGAACCAGAAACGCTCGGCTATGCGATAGCTTGATATGAGCAACCTGAAGTTTGACCCGTTCACCGCCGATATTGGCCCAATCTTCGCTCCAGTCGAACTGGAAGGCTTCCCCGGGCTGGAACACCAAAGGTACATAGGTGCCGCGCCCGGTTGTCTGCTCAGCGCGGTGCCGTTCGTCACGCCAGGCCCGCGCAAAAGCCGCGACGCGTTCATAGGAGCCGTCATATCCCAGCTTCACCAGATCAGCATGCATTTGCTTGACTGTGCGTCGTTCTTTGCGTGACTTTCGTGTCTGGATCAGAAGCCAAGCGGATAACCTATCCGCATATGGGTCCAGCTTGCTCGGGCGCTTGGGCGTATTGAACTTCGGCTCTACAGCGCCCTCACGCAGGTACTTCTTTATGGTGTTGCGAGACAGACCCGTCCGTCGCGCAATCTCTCTGATTGGCATATTGTCACGCAATGCCCAGCGTCTGATGACACTCAAAAATCCCATGTCGATCACTCCAAATACCCCCAACCAAAACCGTCGGGGCAGTGTGTTCACATGGGTCAATTCTCAGTGACAATTTATGGGGCTACCGGGTCAGTTCTCAATGACATTCAACAGTCAGTCCACCAAAGTCCCTCTTGAGCCACTTGTTGACCGCATTTGAGGCATGTGTGGCATAGCATTTCCCGCCCTTGATATATCTTGGGAATAGCCACTCTCCGTCTGACTGACCTGCTACTATTTCTATTGCTGATCTTGCATAACCAACCAGCGGTAAAGTCCTCTCAGAATTTCTTGTTTTCAGCCTACGGGCAGAATTGGGGCGAATGTGGATCAGGTCATTTTCAAGGTCTATGTCGGCTAACCTAAGCCCTACTATCTCAGCCAACCTACATCCTGTCTCACCAAGTAAAGGCATCAGGAGTTTAACCTGACTATTTGACCCAAGTGCTTTGTCGTATCCCAGTTTGAGTTGATCATTGGTGAACACACCCCGTTTGAAGCTGTCTTCTCCTTCTCCCTTAATGATCATGCGACTGAAGGGGTTACGTTTGTCCAGATCAAGCTCAGCATAAGCATAGTTAAAGATTGCTGTCAGGCTGGTTAATCGTCTTCTGATCGTGCCTGTCTTGTTGTTGCTCTTCTCCAAATAACGAACAAAGGCTTTGGCATCTTCACGAACATATTCAGCTACGTCCTTATCGCCTACCAATCCAATCAATATCCTCACAGCAACTTCAGTGGGCTTTGGCAAGATATTCTTCAGGGCAATGTATTCGTCGGCTACTTCTGACAAGGTTAAGATTCGTGGTTTATAGCTTTCAAGCACTGCCGAAATGTTGATCACAGCCACCGAATGCTTAGTTCTCCACGATGACTCAAGTGCATTGCTCAGGCGTTCTGAGCTTATTGTCGCACTCTGAGGATCAGATGAAAGGGGATAACGGATGAATTTACCATATGTATCCACCGCATGTTTAGGCACACGGCGATTGTAATAGTATGTCCCATGACGACAAATTGTGTACGGAATGTGTGACATGATGTGTTCTCCTGATGTTAAAACATAAGGAAAAACAATAAGTTAACTGAAATTAGTGGTGCGGGTGAAGGGACTCGAACCCCCACGCCATAAGCGCCAGAACCTAAATCTGGTGCGTCTACCAATTCCGCCACACCCGCACGTTTGCTGTCCCGCTCCGAACAGCGGCTTCAGTACCGCGTATCTAGCAAAGGATCAAACGGGATGCGAGTAGAAAATTAAATTTACAAAAACAACACTGTTGCTGAAGGCCGAGGAATATACCAATCACCCACGACACCAAAAGACTCCACTTCATGATAAAGCCGCTAAATTCATGCCCTCATCGTTTCGCCTTCGCCAATCAAACAGCGTTCTGAAAGTGAGACATCAATTTTATATTGTGCCTATTTATTCATCAAATGTCCTAAAAATTAATCGCAGTCTCAAATTTTGCGCGATTTCGCCTGATATTGGTGAACGATTTAATTGAGCCCAAGCGGGCAAAATGGTCAGACGAGGACCGTATAACACCGGGAGTTTATCGTGAAGAAAATTGAAGCAATCATTAAGCCATTTAAGCTCGACGAAGTTAAAGAAGCCCTGCAAGACCTAGGGGTACAAGGCCTGTCTGTCATCGAAGTNAAGGGCTTCGGGCGCCAGAAAGGTCACACCGAACTGTACCGCGGGGCCGAATACGTGGTGGATTTCCTGCCCAAAGTAAAAATTGAAGTGGTACTGGATGACGAACAGGTCGACGGTGCCATTGAAGCCATTGTAAACGCCGCAAAGACGGACAAAATTGGCGATGGTAAAATTTTCGTCAGCTCTATCGAACAAGCCGTCCGCATTCGCACGGGCGAAACCGGNTCAGACGCCCTGTAACATCTAACAGATCAACCAAGAGGAACTTTCTAGAATGAGTAAAGACGCACTTCTCAAAACAATCGCGGACGAAGATATTGACTACGTCGACATCCGGTTCACCGACCCNCGGGGCAAACTCCAACATGTGACGGTCATGGCCGATCAGGTTGATGAAGACTTTCTTGACGAGGGCTTTATGTTTGATGGCTCATCCATTGCAGGCTGGAAATCAATAGAAGCGTCGGACATGAAATTGATGCCCGACACTGACAGCGCATATGTTGATCCGTTCTATGCCGAAAAAACCATGTGCATCCATTGTTCTGTCGTCGAACCCGACACCGGAGAGGCCTATGAGCGTGATCCGCGTGGTACGGCGCAAAAAGCCGAGGCCTATTTGAAATCAACCGGCATTGGCGATGTGGCCTATATGGGGCCGGAAGCTGAATTTTTTCTGTTTGACGACGTCCGGTTTTCCAACAGCATTAACAAAGTCTCCTATGAGGTCGACGCGCTGGATGCTTCTTGGAACACAGATACGGATTATGAAATGGGCAATACCGGCCACCGACCCGGCGTGAAGGGCGGCTATTTTCCGGTAAACCCAATCGATGACGGGCAGGACATTCGCTCGGAAATGCTGTCGACTATGAAACGCCTTGGCATGAAAGTCGACAAGCATCACCACGAAGTGGCAAGCTGTCAGCACGAGTTGGGTCTAATCTTTGGCAGCCTGACAAAACAAGCNGATGAGCTGCAAAAATACAAATACGTCATCCACAATGTGGCACAGGCCTATGGCAAAACAGCCACTTTCATGCCCAAGCCAATTGCTGGTGACAATGGCACGGGCATGCATGTCAATATGTCGATCTGGAAAGACGGCAAACCGGTCTTCGCAGGCGATAAATACGCAGATCTTTCACAGGAAGCGCTGTATTTTATTGGCGGCATCTTAGCCCATGCCAAGTCTTTNAATGCCTTCACCAATCCGGCGACTAACAGCTACAAGCGACTGATTCCCGGCTTTGAAGCTCCGGTTTTGCGGGCGTATTCGGCACGCAACCGGTCGGGTTGTGTACGTATTCCATGGACCGAGAGCCCCAAAGCCAAGCGGGTTGAGGCCCGGTTCCCTGATCCAAGCGCAAACCCCTATCTGTGCTTTGCAGCTTTGCTGATGGCCGGTCTGGACGGTATCAAAAACAAGATTGATCCTGGCGAGGCGATGGATAAAAACCTCTATGATCTGCCCGCAGAAGAGCTCGAAGGTATTCCCACCGTATGTGGAAGCCTGCGCGAAGCCATGGAAGAGCTGGCCGCCGATCACGACTATCTNCTGGCAGGTGACGTGTTTACCAAAGANCAGATCGATGGTTATGTCGCCCTGAAAATGGAAGAGATCGAGACATACGAACACACACCCCATCCTGTCGAATTNGGCATGTACTATAGCTGCTAAGCCTTCCGGATCAGCTTTTACAAACACTCAGGCGCTCCTACCGGAGCGCCTTTTTCACTTTATTACAGGTTTACATCACTATTTTTCAGCACATAAGTNTGAATAGAAAACACCACGGCATCTGTTTTGGGTAACCGCAAAACGCATTGCCGCTCTGAGCGGAAATATTTGAAATCCTGATTATCATCGGTGTTGCGCCGGGCCAATTCAGANCGGGGCTGGTGAAGGGTCGGATCCACATACCGCAGCAGATTAAACCGCCACAATGGCCGCTCGGGTTTAACGCCGTCAAACAGCCGTTGCACCCGGCGGGCAATATTGTCATCATAGCTGTCTACGGGGGCATGAATTGCAACTAACGGGCGCATAAATTTTTCTGCAAGCGACCAACTGGCAGGAAAGCATAGCACTGCACCGGTCAGAACNTGTTCGTCGTCGGTCTTTTGCAACAGGCACAAATCTTCCTGCACCAGCCTTGCCAGAACACCAAGCGGATCGCCTCGGTCGATGTCCACTCGCACCCCATCAGGCCGGCGAACCCAAATCTCATGGACAGTGAAATCNGCCCGTTGGCTCAGATCTTCCAGCACCTGATCCAATAGCTCTTCAGCCGCTGGACGCGCCGTCTCTGACAATTGCACCACCACTCCGCGCGCCACAGAAAGCAGCCGCTCACGCTCTGCAATTTGTTGATCATACGCCTCATCAATCTGCAACCAATCGGATCGTTGTAACGGCTGAATACCGGGCAAAGCCCGCTTTAGGCGCAGATCATACGGCAGAGTCTTTTGTAAAATTGCCCTCATGCCCAAANCATCCGGTCAAAAGGGCTGTATGTGAGAGGCGCAGCCTCGCGNGCAGGCAAAGATGTCATGACACAGTCTCACAATATTAAAGGCTTACAAAACATGACAGATCTCCGTCGCATCCTGTGCGAAATTTAATCTCACTTAAGGCANTAGTTTGAGGATAAAGCGGCAAATGTCCATAATAAAGCCATCTGCGTGATGGTGTTTTTGTGTTTCACGATTTGAGCAGACGTGTTCTTCAATCCGCTGCGATTTCAGCGGGCGGATTGGCGTTGTCAGTTTGCTTTATGCAATTACCGGGGTTTGTTTGTTNAAGGTGATCTTGTTTGCGGCCTTGAGCAAGTTCTGCGCGATGGCGGCCATAACCATCTGTGCGTGGGTTTTGGCGACGTCGAAGTATCGTGCGCGCTGTAACCCAAAGAGCCGCCTCATCGTGCCAAAGCACCCTTCGACGCGAAAGTGCGGCTTCGAGATCCGCTTGTTAAAGCGCTTTTACGATTGGCGCAGTGAGCGCCCGCGCAACCCCTTGTGCAAGATACCATCGCGNTGCTTACCTTTCACAGCGCCACGATTTGCTTTGCTGGCATAAGCTTTGTCCAGCAGAATGCGCTGTGCTTTGCTCCCTTTTATCATNGTTCNAAACCTTGGGCTCTGGCCAACATTGGCAGGGGTGGTATGGATTTTATCCACGAGCCCCTCTTCATCGCACCGAGCAAAACCCTTGTGGCCTAGCGTGTCCTTGCGGCCTTTCTTGACCCATCGGGCATCGTTGTCGGCACGAAAAATAACAGGTGCAGGCTCATTCAGGGTTTATTTTCGGCGCGATCCTCCGGCGGAGCCTCAACATGTGTACGTGGCCAAGCTGCACTTTCAATCAAGGTTGCATCGATAATAACGGCACCGGCCTCTTTCATCTTCAGCCTGTGACCCTCTATCTGGCGACAGACCTCGGTCAGTAACCCATCGTAAGCACCTGCCTTAACCCGCGCATTGCGAAATCGACAATGGGTTGCGTCATCCGGAACGGAGCAATGCAAATCAAGCCCCGCGAATAGCCTGAAATCAAACCGCACGCGCTAGCTTTCTTCCAGTTTCGGGTCGGTACAACCCATGCCATTGGCCGATCAGCAGACATTTGAACAAGACAATCTCATCTGACCCCGGAGGGCCCAGACCCGATCGGTTCAAACCGCTTTTAAGAAGCGGGAAAACCCAAGACCAATCCAAAAGTGCATCAACTTTGCGCAAGACATTCTGATCCGCAATCCGACGCGCGCATTCACAGCTGAAAGCATCTATAAAATCCTCAATGTGATCTCCTGAAAAATACAAAAATTACCACTGTGAGGGAATCCTGAGGTATGCAGAGGTCTTTTTAAGCTGCTGTTTTTGACATGAGATATGCAGTATCCGCTGGTGGCAATCATGAGTTATAGGATGGTGCAAACAGGCCCAAAAATCCAATATGCGCCTGCAGCAACAACCAGTGTACAGGCACACAATAACAACTACCAAGTGATGATACGAACAGTCAACTTAACCTCCTTTTTCAGGTCTTAATAAGGGTTCAGGAGCTATAGCGCACATTAAAAGCCATAAAGTTTTTTCTTCATAAATGTTGTGGCCAATATTCGAGTTAGCCTGTTCGTGAGCCATGCACTTTAGTTAGTTAACTCAACCTCCAAATGTAACGATTCAAAACCCTCAAAGTCTGCCCGCCAAATTTGACCCGGAGAGATTGGCTTTGCATCTGTAAGCGTACCAGTTGACACAACATCACCCGATTTAAGATCAGCCTGTTTTTGATATTGTTCGAGGCCGTGCTGCAAATATTGTAACGCGGAGATTGGACCATCAAGGACGTTAGAGCCTTGACCGCGGTCATTAATTTGATCGTTCAATGATAAAATGACTTTTAAGTCGTTCAGATGCTGTATTAAATCTTGAGGGGGGGATAATTTTTGTCCAATGACCAATTTTCCATGTAACCCTCCGGCCGCAATCGTATCGCTTAACGAAAAGTCCCAATTCGGATAAATCGAGTCTACAATTTCAAAACCCGGCGCTATCCAGCCGACGCACTCTGCTATATATTCCAAACTGGATCTTCGCGGCGGGCTCTTGCTTAAACCAATGACAATTTCAGGCTCTATTCGAGGCTCACAGAATTTACATAGACTTACCACTGCGTGACCGGCCGCAGTATATTCGATTGTTTCGTTCGTCATAGTTGCCCATATCGGCTCATGGACATCATAAATTGGCCAGATCGAACGATTGGTGAAGCCTATTTTACGGCCTACTATTTCTCCCCCTCGCATATCTGCAACTTTTTGCGCTACCGCGTAAGCCGCTGCTTGGGAAAATTGCATGCCTCTTTTCGAAAATGGCTCAATCTGCTTCACTGAACGCACAGCGTCAAATACCTCAGAGGCGATATTATGAATTTGCATTGTTTTTCCCAGATTTAGACGCACTTTACAAAAAATGTTTACCATATTTATACGGGCATTAAATGCAATCATTTCCAAGTTTTGAAAACATCCAGATTTAACACAGCCCATCGGGATTGCCGCACAAAGCTCTATGGCGTGACGCAGTCTGGCCTGACAACCGGATTACCACGATTATCAAGGCTTCGATCACTGGACGCGGTCTGCGCAATAATCGGCTTGCAATG
>NYWC01000077.1 GCA_002684935.1 Gammaproteobacteria bacterium | reverse complement strand
CGAGATCATCTAGGGACTCAATTGTGTCTCTTGGCAGCTCCCCAAAATGAATAAGTTCTCGCGCTACTTCCCTTGAGAGTAAGCTACCTCTCGCCACAAGCGACGTTGTGAAAACTGCAGGCTGTGGGATCAATAAATTGGACCGAGAAAGGACAGTTCCTCTGGTAATATATTCAGCGGCCTTGGCACCTTCAATATCAGATTGGGATAGTCTGCTTCCTAGCGGTATATTTCTAAAGCGCGTCTCGATAGCCTCGATAGCCTCGCTATTGATAATTGACCCCTCGTCGATGTCGAGGAGCACTCGGTATTGCGTTATTGTCTCAGCAAGCAAAGATCCCCGAACGCGCTGACCTGCTCTGACTGCTGTGCTGAGAGCCCTTCCTACAATGTCATCTGTTTCCAGGCTCTCAAAGGCATCAATTTCGACGAGCGACTCTTCAAGATCATTCTGGTCAATTATTTTCCCGGCAGGATAATCTGCCACGAAGACAAATCCTGGTTTCTTCTCGATTACTCGGACTCGTAAATTGAGCCGCCAAGCAGGTGTATCGCATGACGCGCTTATGGTGTTTTGATTGGAAAAGGGGAAGGAGAAGCGATATTCAGAATCGCAGGGTTTGACAACCAGTCTGGGGTCATCAGCTAGTACTTCTATTGCAAGTGGTTCAACATTAATTTCTAGCGCGGCCCAGTTCTGGAGTGCGGCTATCAACGATGCTTTGGATACCGATGTATCTGAGGTCTGCTGTGCACGGAGGGTCTGCGAGTGTCCTGAGCACAAAACGAAGATTGCGACGCAGGCCACTACGGTAAGGATGCCTCTATTTCTTCGTCCGGTGACTGACACTAATGCTTTTAGCATGTTGACTTCGCCAAAATGATAGCGGTGGGAATGTGCCCGCGAGAGAAACTTTGAGACCCAATACTACACCGGAATAGTCGTGCCGTTAACCAGTGGCTGTGCAGTATCAACTCAGGCAAGCGTTTGCCGCTTTATTGCCACTTTTAATAAAGCGGCCAGCGGAAAGGTTTTGATTTTTCAGTTAAGTAGAAGAACAGATCTCAAAGCGAATCGTAACTATTTGTAATTGCTCGTTATTTTTCTTCTAAATTCCATGCCGGCGAAGATAAAAAGACTTGGCATCATTTCTGCAAAGAGTAAATACGACGCAATTTGAGTCTCCAATCGGATGATGAAATTGCAACTTTAATGAANAATCATTTATTTGGCAGTTTTAGACGACATGAAAAGCACACTAGACAGCTACTTTGCCGTGAATGCTATGAGCTTGCAGGCCAAGAACAAGCGCCTGGAGTTGATCTCTGAAAATATCGCTAATGTGAGCACGCCTGGCTACAAGGCCCGTGATTTGAATTTTAATGCCTTTATGAGCGAAGCAGTAAGCAATGCTTCTGCGGTCAGGGCCACCAATTCGAGACACATTGAAATAGGCGGTGGCGGTAAGAACTTTGAAAATGCAATCACTTATCACATGCCAGTTAGCGCAAGCTTGGATAACAACACCGTAGAAATCGGTGTTGAACAGGCCAAGTTTGGTAAGGCTGCGGCCGACGTCCAAGCCGCAATGGGTTTCTTGGAGAGTCGCATCTCGGGCATGAGAAAAGCTTTGAGGGGTGAATAAAAATGTCAGTTGATGCGGTTTTGAAGATTGCGGGTTCGGGTTTAAACGCCCAGCTGACCCGCATGAACACCATTGCNAGCAATCTTGCNAATGCNACTGTGGTAGCANGTANNGCAGAGGANGCCTANANNGCNAANCNTGTNGTNTTCTCNAGNTTGNTGNTTGACCCGGCCCANCAAGGNGACNTCACGTNAGGATACGCGCAGNGGTGTCTNNGTNAGNGANGTGGTNGAGGACNNNGATTCAATCAANGANATNCATGAACCNGGTANCGCNTTNGCCAANGNGGACGGNTATGTATTTGGAAGTAACGTGAANGANATTGANGAGATGGTGGAGATGNTNGATGCATCNCGNGCCTATCAAAATAANGTTTCGGTAGTCANNACGGCTCAGGANCTTATGTCCCGAACTCTNGAANTATTGAAGGTCTAACNAGGGGNACTCGCTGATGACNATTAATGCAANTATNCCTTCNGCNACAAATGTACTNACCTCAGGTGAGTATGCCGANGCTCAATCNAAGGNANCANNNTCGGAAGAANANCTGGGNCGNGATGCNTTNCTTACNCTCTTTACTGCACAGTTACAGAACCAAGACCCATTAAGTCCCATGACAAATGAGGCTTTNGTATCACAACTCGCGCAGTTCTCTTCGCTAGAGTCGATGCAGAGCGTTGACTCCTCTATGCAGTCCATGACGGAAGGNATGAAGTCTGACAGGTTTCTCCTCGGTGCAAATTTNTTNGGGACGAAAATCAACGTTCCAAGCGAGCAAGCTCAGCTGGTCGANGGTAATCCTATTTTAGGATTNTCAAACCTTGATGANGGTCATTCTGNATTGGTTTTCAGCGTCAGTGACGCAAAAGGTAANCCTGTTTATGANGAGCTTCTCGAGAACNTGCCGGCAGGAAACTTAAGNCTTAAGTGGAATGGAGTGAACATGGCTGGTGAATTGCAGCCTGCNGGAANTTATTCGCTCTCACTNAAGACNTTAGAGGA
Source organism: Gammaproteobacteria bacterium (assembly GCA_002684935.1). Lineage (GTDB taxonomy): Bacteria > Pseudomonadota > Gammaproteobacteria > Pseudomonadales > Pseudohongiellaceae > UBA9145. The sequence continues at coordinate 17,146 of NYWC01000077.1, read as the reverse complement.
TGGAAAGGCCGTTGAAATTCCCATCAATACGCCACAGATTATCCAGTCTGTCAGNTGGAATGAAGCAAAGGAAGAGGTNCAGGTAGAAGTAGCCAATGGCCGAGTATTATCTCTAGCAAGCCTTGAAAAATTTAATATCTAATCATACCGGAGCTATAGTAAATGTCATTTTATACATCTCTTACTGGTCTAAATGCTGCTACAAAAGACATGGCAGTGACCTCAAATAATATCGCTAACACTCAGACAACAGGGTTCAAACGTTCAGAAGTAAAGTTCTCAGATATGTTCGCTACAACGCCCGGGAGTAAGGCATCGAGCGCTACGGGCACCGGGACTAAAATAGACCANGTTTCTCAGGAATTTTCTCAGGGCGACATCGAGAATTCTGACAATGTTCTTGATCTGGCAATATCGGGCGATGGCTTTTTCCCTATTCAGTCCGAGGATGGTACCCGGGTATTTACTAGGAATGGCGGATTNATGTTGGATTCGAACAATNTGGTAGTCAATAGCGAGGGATATCAGCTTCTCGGNAAGTCTGTTGATGCTGCTACTGGAGCAGCGACCGGCGATCTTGGCTTAATTTCGATCCCATCTACTATTGCCTCAACCACAGCGGANACTGCAAAAGTTACATTCGCTGACTTGACGGCGAATCAGACGTTGNTNNTAGGNGGTATCACATTGACCGCNGGTACTGATGGNGCCACGGCAGCCGAGGTNGCAGCTGCNTTCACCAATATNGCAAAAGATGGCGCTGCAGATGCANCCGGAGCAACTATTGCTTCAGCCACAGGAACTCTCACTGGCTGGTCGACGAGCGCNGCGAATGGCANTTCGATTACATTTACAAGTATTACGACAGGTGACGTGGCNGACTTGGCNAACACTGGNACNGGTTCTGCNGCAATCGTNAGTAGCCCNGCCAATCACGATTTTACGGGCCTCACTATTGATGCAGATGGCATGATGTCGGCAAGNTACTCAGACGGGTCNGTAGTGAAGACAGCGCAAATTCTCCTCGCAAANTTTGCAAGTAANGAAGGGCTNGTCCAATCAGCNGGNTCTTCTTACAGTGCNACAAATAAGTCAGGGGCTGCTGNATTTNCNGCAGGNGGTGAGCCTGGNTATGGAACTATTCTATCTGGCTCTGTTGANCGNTCGAANGTNGACATAACNGCTGAGCTTGTNGATNTAATTANNGCNCAGCGNAANTTNCAGGCNAACGCCAAGGCGATTGAGACGACCTCNAGCTTGGCCTCNACACTNATTAACATGCGCGGTTAATTAGNTTAGTNANTGGATGANTTGATATGGACAAACTTGNATACACAGCATTGGGCGCTATTACAAANCAGTCGTTTCAGCGCGTNCAGTTAACAAATGACNTNGCCAATGTNTCTACAATCGGTTACAAGCGAAGTATTACTGCAAGGCCCCAAACCGTAGCGTATGAGGGTNNNGGANTNCCAACNCGTTATCAGGCAGTCATATCTGCTGGGGCTGAGGAAATAAACCTNGGAGCNGGGTATCACATTGAAACAGGGGTCCANACAGANGTNGCGATGAATAANTCNACTGTNCTTGGGGTCCAGGGTGACNATGGTGATATTGCATTNACTCGCCGTGGTGATATTCGTGTAACAGAGACGGGTCTTTTGGAAATAGGGTCCGGCGAACTCGTACTAGATGACGGAGGCAANCCNATAACNGTNCCNGCANATACCCTTGTGTCTNTAGGAACAGATGGGNCAGTTTACGGNCNNGATGGGNNAGACCCTGCTGGTGTGCCTGTGCAACTNGGNANTCTTTTNNTGNGAGATGCCAGCNCAACGCCNCTCNTTCGTCGNACTGANGGTTTNTANACGCCNGCGGACCNAGAAGTGGNCNNTGNCAATGGNGATTTTCCNACNGGCCCNGAGCCTGTNTCAATCNCANTNGGNTCGCTCGAGGGCAGTAACTCTGATGCAGTCGAAGTGATGGTCAACCTTCTCGACTATTACCGNTCTTTTGAAACNCAGATGAAAATTATAAAGAGTACCGAAGANCTTGATGAGNCTGGAAACCGCATGATGTCGGTTCGGTAGCTTATTAATTAAATGAATTTTAAAAACTTAGAGTATTGAGGACTGAACGATGGATGCTTCAATGTGGGTTGCAAAGACAGGTCTTTCTGCACAATCAACTCGGATGACTGTTATTGCGAATAATCTAGCAAACGTAAATACAATTGGGTTCAAAAAAGATAGAGCAAATTTCGAAGATCTGCTTTACCAGCGCATCGTCCAGGCGGGAGCTCAGGCTGATGCAACTGCAGAGACTCCAACCGGCATGATGCTTGGTACAGGAACAAGAGTGGTTTCAACAGAAAAACTCCATCGACAAGGGAATATGATATCTACAGAAAATTCTCTGGACGTAGCGATCGCAGGGGATGGTTTCTTTGCTGTGCAACAGGCTGATGGAACNATCGCATACACAAGAGACGGCTCCTTCAAAATCTCTAACGAGGGAATACTGGTTACCGGGTCCGGCGAGCAACTGATACCCGCTATTAACATTCCTCAAGATGCAATGAGCATTAGCATCGGGCGCGACGGAACTGTAAGTGCTGAGTTGGCTGCCGGAGGCGGACTCAACCAGATCGGTCAGTTTCAAACTACTCGCTTTCCTAATCCTGCCGGGCTGACGCCAGTTGGCAGAAACCTCTATGCACAAACTAACGCGAGCGGCGCNCCTCTCGTCAGCACTCCAGGTGATCAAGGCGCAGGCATGTTGACCCAAGGCGTTCTTGAGGCTTCAAATGTCAACGTGGTAGAGGAAATGGTCAATATGATCGAGACGCAGCGAGCTTATGAAATTAACTCTAAGGCTATTTCAGCTGCCGATGGCATGCTGCGCTTTTTAAATAATAATCTTTAATTGGGTGGCTCCGATGTTTAGAATCTTCTCAATCTCTNTAGTGATCCTTGCTCTACAGTCATGCGCNTCAGGAAACTCTGCTGTATCGTCACTGNAGTCTGATTTTGCATTGACTTATCCAGAACCAAAGCCCTCCTCGAAGCTGCTAACCGGCGCGATTTTCGATAACGGAAACTCGCTGTATCCTGCAGGGCGCGCGTATAAGGCGGGTTCCGTGCAAGTAGGCGACATCGTTACCGTCATCCTTAATGAGACTGCGCAAGCGTCTCGGATCACCGGTCTTACTACGGAACGATCTTCTTCGAATGGCGGCATAATTGCGGGTGAAGCCGGTGCTCTATTCCCTAACGCAAGTTTCTTAGACCGAGCTACAGGCGCCGACGCTACAGTATCGAGCGCGGGTACAGGCACTGCGGGACAGTCTGCTTCTTTGACTGGCTCTATTTCAGTGGTCGTCGTTGACGTAATGCCAAACGGAAATGCAGTTGTCTTTGGAGAAAAGCAGTTAGGGCTTAATGAGGGAAGCGAGGTGATACTCGTGAAGGGTGTGATTCGGCCAGACGACATCATGCCAAATAACACAATACTCTCGACGCGCCTAGCTAATGCTCAATTTTCTTATAGCGGCGTCGGCGAGCTAGCACGTGCAACCAAAAGCCCTTGGGGCATCAATGTTCTCTATAGTCTATGGCCATTTTAAGGATCAGAAGATGCGTTTTTACAAACTTCTAATTAGCACGCTTATTTGTATTTCTACAACAGCTCAAGCAGATAGAATTAAAGATTTAGTCGATGTCGCTGGCGTGAGAAGTAACCAGGTCGTTGGGTACGGGTTAGTAGCAGGTCTGTCCGGCACCGGAGATGGCAGAGATCTCCGCGTGACCGGTCAGAGCTTAACATCTTTGCTATCTGGTCTTGGAGTAAGCATTGATGGACCTGTTTCAGAGTTCGACCTGGGCGAAAATCTTATTCGATTGGCGCAACAAAATGCGACTCAGCCGTTGCAAACCGATAATCTCGCTTCTGTTATGGTTACTGCAGAGATTCCACCTTTTGCAAAGCCCGGGCAGCGTATAGACGTAAATGTCTCAACGGTTGGTACTGCAGAAAGTTTGCGGGGCGGAAGTTTAATTCTTACTGAGTTATATGGAATTGATGGTCAAGTTTATGCGATGGCGCAGGGTGCTCTCACTGTAACCGGGATATCAGAGTCTGCTGCAGGTTCTAGCATAGAGATAGGTGTGCCAACTTCGGGAAGAATTCCTAATGGTGCGATCATAGAAAGACTAATTGAAACTCCTTTCGAGACTGCAGACCACTTCGTCCTAAACGTAAGAGATGCAGATTTTTCGACCACTAACGCAATAACTCAAGCAATCAATTCCACCTACGGGCAAGGTCTAGCTACTCCTTTGGATGCTGTCTCTATCGCTGTCGTTGCACCCTCTGATCTTGTTCAAAAAGTATCTTTTATTAGCGAAATAGAGAACATGGACATAGAACCTGGTGAACCGACGGCTCGGGTTGTGATTAATTCTCGAACCGGCACAGCAGTCATAAATAGATCAGTCAAGGTAGCGGCTGCTGCCGTATCCCATGGGACCATTTCGGTGAGGGTTAATGCTTTTAACGAAGTTAGTCAACCCGGACAGCCTGGAGCGATAAATAACGTAGGTGACACAGTTGGTGTCACCAATGCAGAAATTGCTATTGAGGAGCCACTAAGTAATATGTTTGTTTTCGAAAGTGGTATTGAGCTTCAAGATATTGTAGATGCCGTTAATCAGGTGGGCGCTACCCCTTCCGCTCTAATAGCCATTTTGGAGGCTCTAAAGCGCTCCGGAAGTTTGAAAGCAGAGTTGGTGGTTCTCTGATGAGTTTTAATTCAACATCCATGCAGAGCACATACGACTTTGCTTCTATGTCAGCCTTAAAAAAAGGATCGACAGGCAGTTCTGCTGAGCGTGCCCAAGCTGGCGAGAAGGTTGCTGCGGAATTTGAAGCAGAATTTCTCAGGCTTGTAACTTCTTCGATGCAAAAGGCCAGTGAGCCATTTAAGAGTGATTTATTCTCGAGCAACTCCTCAGATTTCTATCAAGACATGTTCTACTCTGAGTTAGGACATTTCCTTGCGCAGAAAAAATCTATAGGGGTTGCGGATTTCGTAGTCAATTCCCTGACTAAACAGAATCAAATAGGGAGCGATGAAGCATGAGGGATCTTCTATCTGTAAGTGCCAGTGCTACCCAGTCCTATAAACGCGCACTCAATGCGGTCCAGACAAATATTTCTAACTTGAATACTGAAGGATATTCTCGTCAAAAGGTATCAATCACTTCAACTGGTGAATCACACACAACGCTTACCCGCGCGCATGACTCATTTGCGGAGGGCGCATTGAGAAGCGCAAACTCATCTCTGGAGTTCGAGCAGCCTGCTACGGATTATGCCCGCCGTCTCCTAAATCTTGTGGGTTCCGAGTCTGGCAGTTTGACCACTGCATTCGATCAATTTTTCAGTTCCGCCAAGCAGCTAGCAGCGAACCCATCTTCCGCCTCCTCTCGTCAGGATTTCCTGTCCAACGCCGGGTACTTGACGGCTAGAGTGAATGCGGTTGCGTCAGAGTTGCAGGAAATTTCGGCTGATAATAATGCGGAGGTAGAATACCGGATCAATCAGCTTAACGGCTTTTCTTCTCAGCTCGCAGTCGTTAATGAGGAATTGGCTGATTTTTCTGGCGCTAACGTACCTCCAGCCCTGTTGGATAAGAGAGACCTTGTCCTGATGAAAATGTCAGGCTTAGCAAAAATTGATGTAACTATTAGTGAAAAGGGTCTCGCTTCAGTAAGTCTTGCATCTCCCAACGGGAGTGTAGCCCTGGTGAAAAATACTGAGTCTAAGACGTTGAGCGTTTCGCCAGTAACGGGCAAGAAAAATATGCAGCAAATAAAGTACATTGGCGGAGCAGGAGTGAGCGCAGATTTAACAACGGTAACTGGTGGATCGATTGGGGGTCTACTGTCAGCTAAGTCGAGTATCATTGACCCGCTCGTAAGCAAGCTGAATAGTATGACTCAGACCCTGGCCACGCGATTAAACGAGCAGCACGCGCAAGGAATGAGCTCGCTGGGTGTGGTGGGAGCCAATATGTTTAGTTTGGGTTCTGATACCAACTATGCGGAGAACTTCACATTAGCCCTCACTAGTAGCGATCAAATTGCGGCAGCAGGCAGACTAAAAATAGCTCCTGGCGCTTCAAACTCAGAAAATCTTCGTGCGACGCTATCTTATGGAGAAAACGCGAGTTGGGGGGGCACTGTTGAAAGCAGCTTCACAATCACCTTCTCAAGCCCAACCGCTTACTCGGTCACGACTGGGGGGGCAACCACCAACTATACAGGTTTTAATGTCAATAATGGCATCGTAATTGGCGACGTAAAAGTAAACTTTGATCGAGTACCAGCGGCTTCAGATACCTTTGCGGTTACTTCCAATACAAATGGTATTGGCGATAACTCAAATATAACGAGAATTTCTGAAATTAGTGAAGAATCAATTTTCGAAAGTAAGAAATTAAGAGATTTTTATATTAATGAAATTGGAAAGGTGTCTTCATTTAATAATCTTTCTAAAATGTCAGCTGAAGCAAAGCAAGCGGTTTATGATAATGCTATGACCGCGAAAGACAAAATATCTGGAGTGAATTTGGACGAAGAGGCTGCCGATCTTATTCGTCTCCAACAAGCTTATATGGCAACAGCAAAAGCAATGCAAACGGCAAGCGACATATTCCAACAGTTGCTACGCATCGGCATTTAGTTTTGGGGGCTATTTTTTAGGCATGAGAATTTCAACGAACTTATATTTTAGTACGCTAAATCAGCGCTTGTCTGAGCAGCAAAACGAGATAGCAACTTTACAAACGCAGCTTGCGTCGGGAAAGAAAGCTGCAACAGCAAGTATGGATTCTGAGGCTGCTATGGCAGGCCTACGGATGAATTCCATACTGCAAGAACAAAGCGATCATAAATTTAGTCTGCAAGGTGCGGACAATAGGCTTCGCCAAGAAGAAAGTCTGGTCGGTGCGATGCAAAAGATCTCTGATCGTATACAAGAGTTGAGCATTACTGCAGCGAGCGATACCTATTCTGCCGAGGACAGAAAAATGATTGCATCAGAAGTGGCGCAATATAAAGAGCAGCTTCTGTCATATGCTAATAGCCAAGACGAGAGCGGGAATTATATGTTTTCAGGAGGGGCTAGCAGAACTAAGCCATTTGTACTTAATGCTGATGGCAGTGTCACCTATTCTGGCGACCAGACAGCAATAAACTTCGATATCGGCGGTGGAGAAAAAATACGAGTCAATAGTATCGGTTCGAGCGTTATCGGTAACATAACTCGAACAAATGCCGATGATTCGACCAGTCAGATAACAGCATTCGACATAATTGACGATCTCGTTACTGCCCTTAATGGTAATAATCAAACGAATATATCAAGAGCGATGACGGAGGCTGAAAGCTTATCTTCCAGCTTGGTAAAAAAGCAGGTCGAGTTAGGAATCTCGCAAAATAGAATTTCTAACAGGTTGGATATAATTGAGGAGAAAACTATTCTTTACAAAGATATCCTTTCTAAAACGGTTGATACTGACTACACAGAGGCGATTACGAAGCTTTCCGCAAACATGTTAGCGCTAGAAGCTGCGCAAAGCACGTTCGCGAAGGTATCTCAACTTAGTCTTTTTGACTATATCTGAAAATTTCTCGTAATTATTTAATGGATAATAACGTTATTGGGCAGAAACGCCCTATACAGGTCATAGTATGTCGACGGTAGACCAAGCAAACAATCAGGGTTCCAAAATTACCACGGCACTGAATGTCGGCTCGGGGGTCAATATCCAAGAACTAGCTACCTCCCTCTCAGAGGCAGAGCTAAATCCAAAGATCGAATCAACTCAGGGAAAAATTGATGAGAGTGAGTTGAAAATATCTGCTCTTGCGGTAGTTAAATCAGGAATAACGCGTATAAACACTGCGTTGTCAAATTTGGAGGATACCAGCACTCTCACGACGTTTTCAGCGACTTCGTCTGCCGCCACGTCTGTCACAGCAGCTTCAGTTCAAGGGACCTCTGCTACCCCTGGTAGTTATCTTGTTCAGGCATCCCAACTGGCAGCGCCAACTAGAATCATTTCAAACGAATTTAGCTCAGCGACTCAAACGTTAAATAGTGGGACTGGCTTTAACGTTGTCGTTAACCAAGGGCCTTCACCTGGGGTTAATACTACAGTTAGTGTTACCGATACCACACCGACGGGTGTGGTAAATGCCATTAATACGTCAAACATTGGCGTGTCCGCAACATTGATTAATAAAAGCGCAGCGGTCACAGAGCAAGCGCGGGTCACCTTTTCAGCGATGACGTCAGGGCAGAGTTTTACGTTGGCGGGGATAACCGTAACTGCCTCGGGGTCGGCTACAGCTGCGGAGGTCGCTGCAAGTTTAGCCAATCTAGCTGCAGGGGGAAGCGCAAATGCGTCAGATAAGCTTACGACCTCTGGGACTATCTCAGGCTGGACTACTGAAAGCGTGAATGGTGCTTCCGTCAATTTTACTTCCACAACAGCAGGTTCAGGAGTCACTGATCTAGCTGCGACCAGTGACGCAAATAGTCTTTTGTCAATAGCGCCAACGCAAGGTGTTGCGGATTCGTGGTACATATCGGTTAGTGGCGAGACTGGAGTTAAGAATCAATTTTCTATGAGCTCGACACCAGATTTAGGATTTTCGACTGGAAGCAATGTATTGTCTTCAGCACAGAACGCAATTTTATCTGTTAATGGCATTGGGGCGATTAATAGAACCAGTAACAGCTTTAGCGATGTAATTTCTGGCGTAAGCATAGTCTTGGGTGGCACATCGGCCGCTACCATTGAGGTGGCAGAAAATCTCTCAAGCTTAAGAGGTTCACTCGATGAGTTCGTATCTTCAGTGAATGATTTTAACAAAGAGTTGGACGAGATGGCTGACCCGGACGATACGGAATCCGCTTTTGGTGGCTCACTGGCTAATGACTCTTCTTTTGTTAGCTTGATAAGGAAACAAGTGAAGGCACTAGTTGATAAAGATTCGGCAACTGCCTCTGGATCGATGTCCTCCTTTAGGGATCTGGGGATGTCGTTTAAGCTAAGCGGGGACATAGAAATAGATGAAACAAAGTATACGAATGCGGTAACGAATAATCTTGCTAATGTCAGGGAGATGTTAACGGGGAATACAGATTCTCAGAGTCGTTATGACTCATCAGCCAAAGGCCTCGCTCTAGAGTCAAGGATAAGTCTGCTTGGCCTTATCGAAACTGACGGTCTACTTGCTAACCGGGAGACTAACGCGGGGAGCACCCTTAAGTCCCAGCAAGAGGCGCTCGCAGAACTGGAAGAGCGAATGAGCAAGGCATACGAGCGCTATATAAAGCAATTTGCTGCTATGGAATCTATCGTGCAGCGCAGTAAGTCAACAGGTGATTATCTGGAAGGTCAGTTCAAGGCTATGGAAAACATGTATAGCAACTAGGTCATATGATCTTGAGCTAGCAGGATAGTGGCGGCCTAGTATACTGGAAGCATTTTACCAGGAAGCTCAGCCTACTATTGATTGAGTCGACTCAGCGAAGGCCCAAGAATTTTGGTGTAGTGTTAAACCTTCTTGTAAGTTGCTTAGCCAAAGGTGCAACGTATTAATGAAAAATACTAATATAATCCAGAATGCCGATAGCAGTAATCACCTAGGCACACCTAATTGCAATCACTGCAGGCATTTTTATATTACTTGGAACGCTAAGATGCCCTATGGCTGCCGAGCAATGAATTTTAAATCTAGACGAATCCCAGCGTTAGAAGTTTTTGATGCAGATGGTTCACCATGTGTCAGCTTTAACAAGAGGAGTAAGATNGAAAACCTAAATGGGAAAGATGCATCTAATAAGTCTCTTGGAAAATATCTAAGTATCAAGGCCTAAATCAAGNAATGGCGANATTGCNNAAGACNGTCAATTAAAGGGNATGCAAATAACGCAGAANAGCGTTTTTATTTACTTGTATCAGNTTGATAAAAATNAACAAGAGGGCGCAAGGNTCCCAGNACGCTNAGTCGCTCTTGCTAAACGCTCGTGNCTCGTCACATNGATCTACTTGTCCTCTTTTCGTGCTCTAGATATGAAATAAGTAAAAAGCTGTGGTCCGATGAACAGCGGCGTCTGAATGCCGTACCTTTGCTCGCAGACATGCACTCAAACGCAAATNTTCTTCCTCTGCGTGNCTGTTCAATAGCCGCAATTCCAAGACCATGAGGGTGCNTTTGCACACTCTCTGAAGGCGGCAATGGCGGAGTCCACCGACTTCAAAGGCAGACGAGAAACATCGTAGTTACCCCGAATGACCCCGACATCACCAGCCCTGAAGATGCCGTCCTCGGCAATATTCCAATATGAGNGGCGTGAGCTCGCNCCAAGCTCCATATAGATCAAGTCTAAAATCCCGTTGTTTCGCAGAGGCCAAAAAACGTGAGCAATGTTACCCATTGATGATCGAGGCAGGTCAGGTAATATTTGTACACTGTCGATTCTCTGCAGGATCCCTTGTTTATCATTGAGATAGGCTCCGCCCTGGACTTTCATCCCCGTTATAGTGACCAAATCATCGTAACCATCGCTGTTGAAATCGCGAAAGTGCATGCCGCTACTATTAAACAGAATATCCCCTTCAACTACAGATTTGGCTCTGGGCTGTATTTTCCCATCAACTATTACAAACCCTTCAACCGCAGCCACTGGATACAGTGTATTGCCCGCATAAGCATCCGATAAACTAGCAGCGACTGTGAAGTTGCTGGGAATAGTTTGCTTGTAATTTTCAAGCAGGCCGCTGGTCTCTCCCTGCACAACGAGGATAGGCCCCTCATTAGGATCTAGTATTGCTTGCCGCCAAAAATGATATTGACCTTTACCGAACTGCGGCACCCCTTTCTGATAGAGGCCGGTCGCTGGGTTACCAAACTCATCAGCATAGTGGAAGTAATCAGTAACAGGNGGAANATAATAATCACTTAGTTCAAACCCTTGCCCGGGCGTCCATNTCCACAAGGTGATTCCTATTACCGTATCGTAAAAACCAGTATCTATATTAAAGTCGGCGTACTCCGCGATATTGCTTACAAACTCAGGCCTGACTCCAGGTGTCACCCAATACCCAATACCATTGAATTCAAAATAGCCGCCAACATAGGGGTCGACTTGAGTTGCCTTATCGAAATTTTCAAAAGCCTGGTAGGTGTCAGTAATGTCTGTGATTGAATTTCCGCTGACTCGCGCTACTTTTACTACATCATAGCCGATAGAAATAAGATCATATCCACCAATTTCATTGGGGATGGACCTTAATGAATGTGTCCAGGTTGGTGTCCATGGCACTTTGATATTTGTGTAAGTTCCATCACCTTTGCTCAAAAAAACATGTTGATCAGAGAAATAAGCACAGTTTCCAAGGCCTTGCCTNGGGTATGCNTCGGCGGCCTCAGTATCTCCTTCAAAGCACTGATCGANAATTTTCTGCAGACCGTCAGNTGAATACGGGTCAAATTTCTCCCGCCCAACGCCATCATCACGATTCAGTGTCAAAGCGAAATCTAGGTAGCCGTCTCCATTCAGATCTTTGGGCTCTTCTGTATTATGGTGATAAGGGGCTCCACCCTTGCCGCCATCCTTGGAGGTATCGATAAATTCCTCACCGAACAGATCCTTAGAGCAGTTTCTGTAACTCCCAACTTCATTGCTACATAAAAGGAACCAGCCTGATTTTATCGATACATCATTGGCTCCCCCGTTGTCTGGAAGTGCGCCCTGGAAGCAGGTTATAGGAACAAAAATATCCTCGAATCCATCGTTATTAAAGTCTCCGAACGGGAAGGGTGTATCCCATCTATAGGAGCTTTCGCTGCAAAAGCTAAATCTTGCTTCCAACTCGTCAGCCGTCCAATTCTGTCTGTCGCTTAAGCTGAAATTGGGAGCAGCCGATGCGTCAGCGACTGAGAAATATACCTCCGAGCTGTAGTTATTCAGGTAATTGAATTGACCGCTTATTACCTCGGAGCTCAAGACTACGCGAGGTGTGGATAGTATTGACCCATCAAAGGTCGCTGGATTTCTGGCACTACTCAGGGCACTCTCCGTAGCGGAAATTAACTTGACGCAGAGAATCGGACAATCTTCAGGCGTGAGTAGCGAGTCAGAGGTTGGAACCAACTTTAGTTCATACGCTGTGCCGTTGAAGCTCACATATGGAACCGTGAGTACAGCACCATCAAAGGTGACATCCTCAGGCTCTAAAGCCCTGAGGTTCGCGGACCCGGCTATGAGCAACACTAAAAATAAATTTTTTTTCATAATTTCTGTCCTATATGAAAAGATGCGTGGGCTCAAGAGAGGTTGTCAGTAGAGCTAGTGCCGTCTTTCGAAGCAAGATGGCCAAGATTCAGCCTGTTGGCCTTGGGGTCTTTAATGCAGGCAGGGATATTTCGAGGGCATTTGCAGTTCTTTCGGGCTCTAATATATATTATGTAAACATGTTTTAACTACCTCGTCTAGATTATCTGGGCGTGGTGCTACCTTAAGCGGCGATTATACCCCCACGCTGGTAGCCAGCCTACTTCCCTACCCCCTGTTTGAGGGTGTGATTAAAACCTTAAGCTCGCTTTTAGGGGTGGGCACACTGAATAAGCTTTCCAGGTCGACAAGGAGTTAAAGTAACAGGGGCAGGGTTTGGTCTGCTTGCTCATAAATTCTGATTGGAAAGAGGAGTGTAAAGAAGATTTGGCCAGTTTGCTTAGCACTGTGAGGATGCGGGTTGCTTTTAGGCCAGAGACAACATGATTGCGGGGCAGAGATTCACGTAGGTAAATAAGCTTCAGTATTGAACGTGTTGCTTACTCTTCCAATATACTGCTAATAATCTGTTGGCCTCAATGGCGCGCGGAGCCGGGGCGCTTAAAATAAATGTTTGGGTCATCCCAAAAAACGTGGTTATTCTGAACACGATAGCCCGATCCTCATAGCTGATTCCATAAAGCTAAAATGCTCAAGCACGGCTTGAGTTGACTCGGTGGCGGCGTGCAGGACAGGACCGGCTTGAGCCACAANGTTTGCACCTAGNTTGATCGCCTTGGCAGCATCAAGGCCATGTCGAATGCCGCCGGACGCGATCAAAGGAACACTGGGAAGCTTGGCGCGAATCGATTGTACGGCGACGGGTGTGGCAATCCCCCAATCTTTGAATATTTCACCCAGAGCCTTGAGTCTAGGGTCAGTGGCTCGTCCCGCCTCGACTTCTATAAAATTTGTACCGCCTCTCCCTGCCACATCGATCGCTTGGACGCCGGCATTTACTAATCGCAGCGCGGTCGCCGCAGAAATACCCATCCCGACCTCTTTTGCGATGACCGGCACATCAAGACAAGCACACACTGTTTCAATGGCAGACAATAAACCGCGCCAGTCCGTGTCACCATCTTCCTGCATCAATTCCTGAAGACAATTCAAGTGAATTATGAGCGCATCAGCCTCTATCATGTCTACTGCTCGCTGAATTTCTGCTAAGGAAAAGTCATCTCGCAACTGGGCAGCGCCCAAATTAGCGTAGAGCGGGATTTCGGGGGCCCACTTTCGTAAATTGCTTGTCAAGCCACGGCTGCCAGCGCTTAATAACGCGATTCGCTGGGAACCTACCCCCATTGCTATTCCCAATTCTTGGGCGGCTTCCGCGAGATGAGCATTGATCCTCTCAGCTTTTAATGGCCCGCCAGTCATAGAGCTGATAAGAAACGGGAGTCGTAAATGCTTCCCAAGAAACTCGGTAGATAAATCGAAATTAATTAGATCCTTTTCAGGCAAAGCGTTGTGGGTTAGATGGACTTGGTCCCAGGGACTTTCCAACGCCGTCGTTTCCAGTCGTTGCCTTAGAACTAAATCAATGTGATCGGCTTTTCGTTTTAGAATTTCTGTCACTTTGGTTACCTGTTTTTTCCTTGGTTTAGCGCACCGATAAGCAGCATATGAGGAATAGTTAAAGCGAAGAGCCCAACGAAAATAACTTGTATGATCTGGAGGCTGAAACTTATATCTGGTAGGCCAAGTAAAAAAAGACTACCGGCTGCAAAACTCAGCGCGGTAAAAGGTACGGCGAAGACTACCGTCTCCGACAAGCCAAGCTGCGCCAAAGACTCACTAAGATGTAGCGGGCTATGCAAAAGGCAGAAGTAAACAGTGAAAAAGGGAATCGGTGGTAACGCCACCGCTGCGCAAAACAGGATAGCGAGTTCCGCCAGCACCGTATGAGAGGGGTGCGGTATTTTGAAACATGAAAAAAAGACAAAGAGTGTGCTGAGAATGGACAATACCGCCATCCCCGATACGATGGTCTCGCTGTATGTTGGAGCAAGCAGATAAAAAATAGCCAGAACCTCTTGCGAATAAAACAGTGCAGGTAGGGTGATCACTGCACAGCTGACGGCAACACTGGCTGGGTGGCTGAAATAGGGAGACCAATCTCCAGAAAAATGCCATGCTGAAAGCGCCAGCATAGGTATGATGAATAACTCAGGCATCACGAACCAGATTCCCACTGCGATTACGGCCAGCCCGAGATATCCGACAGAAAACATGATTAATCCAGTGATCCCCGACCATAGCCCGGCTTTTCTGGCTATGGCCGGATCAATCGCGCCGTGAGGGAGCCCGGTTAGCGCCAGCAGGGCACAGAGAATAGTTAGCTGTACCTCGACACTATCTCTCATCCACAGGTGGTAAAACGCCATAGCAACCACAGCAGTTAAGCTGAAGGCTGCCCTGGCTGGCAATTGAGCAATATTTATCTGAACCATGCTTGCTCCCTTCGGCCTGTTCGAATTCGTGCGCATATCTCCCCGAGCGCGCATTGGATGAGGCGCAATTTTGGCAAACTCCAGATGATAGCGAGCAAATCTCGTTTGCTCGGTATGTCGGTGAGGAAGCGAAGCAAGCTGTCCGGGTGCACTCCGCGCGCGAGAGACATAAAAAGAACAGGGGCGAGCGAGGGATTCTCCCGAATCGCCCGCAGGAATATATTATCCATCCAAGTCAACAGCGCGCTGTTTGATGAAAATTGCTCTACATTCCCTTTTAAAAGAATTCCTTTAGCACAATGGTTTGCCCACTGCTGAATTCGTTTGAATGCGTAACCAGTAGATGGGCGTGCAGCTCCGACACCAATTCCCGCGTGAATCCAGCGAGTATCAGCTGGCTCAACAGAATATTGCATGCCCATAGGAATCACACCTGACTCTTCTCGAATTATTTTAAAGTCGTCATTACCGCAAACGCGCTTAACTAGCTCAAGCGCTCCATCACGCAAGGATTCGGGTGGCATGTAGTCCGCGGCAAAGCGTGTAAGCTCGATAAGCAAAGAGTCTCTTCCGAAAGGCAATACGTAATCAAAAAGAAATCCCTTGTCGTCAACTCGCATATCTTTCATTACAAGAGCTACGTCATCGAACTGATGCTCTTTATTCGTCTTGACTTCAAAACCGAAAAACACTTGCTTAAGTGTGGCGTCAGAAAAATCCACGCCCTCCGGGATTCTTGTATCGACAATTTGCTGTGCCGCTATTTTTCTTTTCCTTGGATAAGTGCTGGTTACTTGACTTTCTATTTCGACTTCAATGCCGCTCACAACCGGAAAAATATCACTGACGCAACTGTCCACTAACAGCGTCATCTTTGGGTTCTGTGTAAGTAGTTTCTCCGCATGATCGTAGAATCGAATTGACGGAACGTAGTGATATTTCCAGCCTTTATCCGAACGATGCCTATGGCTTAATGTATTCGAGCTGAATTCCCATGCCGACCAGGATTTTTCTATGAGCTTGCTATGAATTCCCCCCTTTCTCTCCCAGAAGCACCACGACCGGTCATCAGTGTAGTAAGAGCGAGGCTCAATAATCAGAGTCTGGGGGACATGCTCAGGGGTCTTAGCCAACTCGCAAATCGCGGTGGCGAGTGAGAGGCCTGAGCAGCCACCCCCAATGATAACCAGATCATAGTCATCCAGGCACTTGTCAGGCCGGTTCGTGCGCATTGGGTAGGCCGGCGAGGTGAGTATGCAGAGTCGGATCATGGGACTCATAAGGCTGACTGCGAGAGTTCGAAAGGACAGATCTGAGCGCGACGCGAATTTTCCTCAATAAACCAACATGTGCACGCCCTGAGTGAATGTCAAAGCCGCGCTCACTCAGCACAGTCCCGATTTCTCTGTAGATGGCAGCAGCTATCGTGATGCCAGCTTGAGCTCTAGTCGGCAAAAATCTGAGCCCCTGGCTGCCAGACGCATAGTAATTATCTGCGAGCGCGATAAGCCTCTTGACAGATTCATTAATCGAATTGGGCGTTTTTTGCCTCGGTTCTGCGAGCAACTCAGGCGCGACTTCTCCAACCCAACCCGATGGTATATACCGCCGACCAAGTGTCGCATCCTCTTTTACGTCTCTTGCTATGTTAGTAAGCTGCATGCCAATACCAAGATCGATAGCATGGTTTCTGGCGTTCTTATCGTGGACTTCGAACACATCGCACATGAGCAGACCAACTGTTCCAGCGACCCTATAGCAGTAGCGCAGCAATTGAAATTCATTCTGTATTAGCACTGGGTCAAGGTCGGACTCTATGCCCTTGATTAATTCCAACACCACCTTGGCCTGCATCTGACACTGTCTCGCCAGCTCAATAAAATCTTGCACGATTGGCTCAGAACTGCAGCCGTAAGAAAGATCATTCTTGAGCGCCGCGAGCTGATTTCTGGCTGTTTGTGTATCAGACGCTTCATCTACAAGATCATCGATAAATCGACAGAAACGGTAAAGCCGGGCGCAATCTTCTAGCTGATTCTTATCCAGAAATCTGCCGGCAAACCTGAACGACTTTCCGTGATGGGCAAGCACGTTCACCGCTGACTGCATGGGTTTGCCTTTGTAGCTCGTTAACATGGTTTTATTTTATCAAGTCACCGAGTAAATTGAGTCATCGGCAGAGTCTGGAACCAGGCTGTCTAAAACCTTTGCTGAACTCACAACACCGGGGAGACCAGCCCCCGGATGCGTACCCGCACCCACCAGGAAAAGATTGTCTGGCC
>NYWC01000076.1 GCA_002684935.1 Gammaproteobacteria bacterium | reverse complement strand
ATCAATTTCATTAGCGAGTTTCTCGGGAGTACCTTGAGTCAAAGCAGTAATAATCCCGAGCCCCCCGGCGTTGGATACTGCTGCTGCTAATTCAGCGAACCCCACATAATGCATGCCGCCTTGTATGATCGGATGTTCAATGCCTAACAATCTAGTGATCTTGGTTTCCATAGTTTTCTAAAGCTGCCTCTTGGTAATCGCTTCTAATTTTCTAACCGTTTATCTCGATTAGAATATTTACAGCACACCTGTTAAAGCCCGTTTTTAAGTTGATGGGAATCTCAGACGTTGACTCGCCGCTCTATTCTGCTTGAAGCACAATTTTAGCTTCAATTAACTCGTTGCTGCCATCCTCGTCATAACCTAACGCAGCAAGAATTTCTAAGCTATGCTGCCCTAACTTGGGTGCCGGCATCCTTAGAGTGCTCTCTGTTAATTGAAATCGAGCGGCAGGAATAGCCTGACGCACTTCGCCGAAGCCCTCGACCTGTTGCCGGCTGACTGTGCCGCCCCCCAGAATTTGGGGATGACCTAATAGTTCCTGCCTGCTTAATATGGGTGCGCATGGCACATCTTGGGCATCAAGTATTTGCAGCAGCTCCTGGGTAGAACGTTTTGCAATTTCGGCGCCAGCAATTTCTCTTCGCGCTGCCATATTCTGACGGCGCGCAAGTGCGGTAGCAAAGCGTTCGTCGCTGACAAGCTCAGGACGACCGACGGCATTACAGAAACCTGCCCATTCTTTGTCAGAGACTGTACTCATAGTGATATAGCCATCACTACTCTCATAGATCAGATCAATTGAGGAGAATGATTTCTTATGGTCTGCCTCCTTCTCGGCGAATGTAAGCCCGCTCATACCTTCCGGCCAAAAGAAGGCCACTGTCGCATCCAGCATAGACAATTTTATATGCTGGCCTTCGCCCTTCCTTTCTCGATGGAATAAGGCGCTCGAAATTGCTTGAGCTGCAGTTAAGGCAGAGATTTTATCGGCGATGATGATGCGGAACATACCAGGCCGACCTGTCTCTCGATTGGCTTGTATATCTGCAGCACCGGACAGTCCCTGAATAATCGGATCGTAAACTCGCTTGTGAGCGTAAGGTCCTTTTTCACCAAAACCGCTGATAGATACAAAAATTATTCCTTCGTTGCGCTGTCTGACCGTCTCTTCTGAAAAACCCATTCTCTCGATGGCACCTGGACGAAAATTCTGCAGTAGCACATCAGCATCATCGATCAGCTTCCAGAGTACTGCCTTGCCAGCATCGCATTTTAGATCAATAGCAAGAGACTTTTTATTGCGATTGCAGGAGTAAAATGTTGGTGTAATATCATTGTGTTTCTCGCCCAGATACCGTAACTGCTCTCCATGGGTAGGTTCGACTTTGATAACGTCCGCGCCTTGATCACCCAGCATCATGGCAGCCACGGGCCCAGATACCATGCTGGTCAGATCCAGTACCTTAATACCCTGCAAAGGTCCCATCTAATTCGCCTTTCCTTTCTNATTGGCAGCTACGGCTGTTGGCTATAGCTGTAGGGTGTTATGTGCTTTCGCCGCTTTATAGGCTTCTCTTGCAAGCATACGCTGCAAGTAGCTTTGCAAATTCTCAGACAAGTCTATGCCGCTGGACTCTGCCCAAACAAGGCAGGTGGTCAGGAAAACATCAGCAACTCCAAACTTGTTATTGGCTAAATATTGGGTCTCACACAAGTGCATATCCGCAACAGTCACTTGCTTTTGAAAATACTGCTTTGCGGCTGTGATTGCAGTGGATGACTTTCCGTAGATGGTCGCCAATGCTTCGTGGCGCCTCAAGATATAGAGACTCGTCTCGTCCAGCTCACCATAGACGAAACTAAGCCATTCATCTTCCCTCGCCTGCTCTTCAATAGAAGCCGGCGAAGCAATTGTGGCCGCTGCTCCGTAACGATTTACCAAGTACCGACAAATCGCGACGCTTTCCGATAACTGCAAATTACCATCTTCAAGAAAAGGAATCTTTTGTTTGGGATTGAGCTGNGTGTAGCTTTCAGTTTGAGTTTCACCAGTTCTGGGTCCGATTGGTTTCAATTTATAGCGCAAGCCAAGTTCTTCCGCAATCCAAATGGGTCTAATGGTGCGACTGGTGCCGCCGCCCCAAAGCGTGATTGGTGCTTCATTCATAATATAGGCCTCTGACTAATTGGCTTGCTATAGCATCATCACGCTCTTTCAAGGATATAGGGGCCGATTTAGTTTAACAAAATATATCAGCCCAATTTACACTATTTACAATTTACTCGTCACTCATGTCCGCCAATTCCAGCACCCACTCCGATTACTAAACAAACTGGCGTCATAGACTATTTCCTATTTCGATATAGCTAATTAATTCTTACCAAACTGCCTCAGGCTGACGCTTTTCTATCAACATCCTTCCAGTGGCGATGGCCGTTGCCCGGTGTTCTGGTGAGGTTGATCCAATATTCAGCAATAATAATATTGATAACCATACCAAGGACCATGCAACTCGCGAACATGATTTCAGCGCCAAACCCTGTTAAGGGAATAAGCATCAACATTAACAATCGTTGCGTTGATACACCCAGCATCAACGCAAAAGTTCGGATCATCCACTCCCGGTGTTCGCCAAAATTACGTGCTCGGATATTGTTATAAGCTTTAAACAAGCAGAACAAGGTATAAGGGCCAATAATGGCGTTGATGCCAGTTTGCAGCAATCCAAATCCTTGATGGCCCGTAAACGGCCAGACGACACCGAAGAAAGCGCCCGTGAAACCAGCTGCCGCACCACTAATCATCCAGGCTCTGCCGGTCCAGCGATGAAAGTTNACATATTGTTTACGGATCCTTNTCATAAACTGGAANGGAGCACAGACATAAACGACAAAGCCAAATACCAGATGAACCCCTGCCACAAAATAGTGCTGAATATAGCGGATGCCAAAGGCATCATTTCCTTCCCCGGTGTTGGCAACCCCCTTTGAGTATTCATTATTTAGAAATCCAACCCGGTCAAACAAGGAACTGAGGCCTATGAACAGCAGAAGCAACACAAAGAGCCATCCCACTATGTCTAACACTTTACGCAAATTTCGGTGACTAGGCGTATTGAAATTATTCTGGTTGCCGCTTGTCGGCAACTCTGTAGCTGAAATATCAACCATAAGACTCCTTATCTAAAACCGAGATCCCTGAGGCTGTTATAACCCAACCTAGAGTGTAGCTTGCATTGTACAAGTGTCTAGCATGAAAAATTTCCGCAAGACAGCGACGCNTACTNCAGTCGGCGCGGCATTCGGNACCCAGCGACATGAACTTCTNCNCATTTTGCCATCTCTTTAACAACTGGCAGAAGGCCCTGACCAGATTCCGTTAGAAAANACTCGTACCGTAATGGATTATTTTGATAAGGGANGCTCTGGATCANCCCGNTTTCCAGCANCATTTTCAAGCGGCTGGCCANTATATTGCTTGGAATACTCTCTACCCNCTGCNGAAAATCCTTATTATGGTGACGNGCAAAAAAATCCAATATCGCGGATAATCAGCAGCGTCCATNTATCACCAACCAAATCTAATGCTGTGGCAACAGNACAGGGGCTCCTTTTAGCNANTGATCGTGGCAGCTTTTTAGNCATAAACCGAGGTTAGTCAAGTCACTTTTTATTTGCGAGTGGCTTAAACTTAAGCCTGTTTAGTTAGGGAGATCGACGACCCCGCGGTCGAGAACTCACGGCAGAAATTNGATCTCATCGACCGTTTCCTGTGGACGANTCAGNAATTTGTCATCAGCTACAATCAGGGAGAAATCTTCAAATCAGATTCCCATATGAAGGATTACATTTCGCGGAAGGCCGTCTCTGTTATCGAAGCCAATGCAAATTGGCCGTTTTTCATGTTTCTCTCCTCCAACGTACCCTATACACCACTGCAGGCTGAAAATCAGACTATGATGCGCTAAGCCATANTGAAGATCACACAGAGCGTGCCTATGCCGCCATGTTACGTAGTCTTAACCGTGGCATCGGCCAGGTGCTTCCCGCACTGTAAAAAATGGGATTAGAGAAGAATCTGCAGGGTTTAGACTCTGCTACTTTTTCCCTATCTTTGCCTGAGGGCATCCCCGAGTATCCGCCCTGTCCTGTTATACCCCTCNGGCATGGGCAAGACATTATTAGTTTCTACGTAGGCCGCGTAATCCGCAAGCATCTCCTCCAGCAAGGCTGGCATTTGCTGTGCCAGATTGCTGGATTCTCCCGGATCGGTCTTGATATTATATAGATGCCACTCCGTATCATTCTGCCCCACCGCGTTTTTCACGATTTTGTAGTNACCCTTGAACAGTGCGCTATTTCCTCCTAACTCATAACCTATGGGATCTGAATCAGCATGTGCGAATGTATCGGCGCCGGCCAGAAATGCAGAGAAGTCTATACCAATTATTGGTTCCACTTCTCGATTCTGCCAGCTGCCTTGATGACCTTCTATATCAACCAAACTTAGAATCGTGGGAGCCAGGTCTGTGACGAAAACAAATTCGTCGGTTAATTCATCAGACCGATTAATGCCCGGGCCAGCCATCACCAACGGCACCCTTAGGCCACCTTCGCTGGCGTGAAACTTATAGTAATAAAGTGGCGACGCGGCGATCGTCGCATTGCTGGGGCCAATGGAGCTCCAGGACCTGGCTTCGCCCAAGGTTTCATAGTCTGAGTTATAGCCAACTGTCTCAAACCATCGAGCCAAGAGCGAGCTTCCATCCTGCCGAATAAGGTTAGAACCTTCTGCACCGTTATCAGAAGTAAAAACAAACAGCGTATTCTCATATTCGTCAATGCTCTGCAGGTAGGCCATCAGGCGACCGATATGCATATCCATTGCCTCCACCATCCCGGCATACACTTCCATGCGCCGAGCGTTATAGCGCTTCTGATCATCNGGCAAACTGTCCCAGTCCAGCGTNCCGGGGGTTATTGCAGCTTGGGTCCCAACCGGAATAACTCCCGCTGCCTCGGCAGCAAGACGCCGCTGCTCACGCATTACTGTCCAGCCCTCATCGTACATACCGGCATACTTGTCCGAAAACTCGCGGGGGGCCTGCACCGGCATGTGAACCGCCTGAAACGGGATGTAAGCGAAAAATGGATTGTCGTCTTCCGCGTTGGATCCGATAAATTCTATGGTCTTGTCGATGAAATATTCTGATGAATAAAAGTCATCGGGCAGCGTATGCTCAGCACCGTCGGCATACCAGTTGGCTTGCTCGTAGATGGGTAAATAGGTGCGTTGATCCCAATTATCCGCCCCGGTATCCGCCATCGCGATTGTCCGATCAAATCCTCGGGAAGAGGGTAGTAACTCCGGGGTATGACCAAGATGCCACTTGCCGGTCATATAGGTGTGATAGCCATTGTCCTGTAACACATTTGCGAGCGTGACCACCTTATCGTTCAACACACCCTGATAGTGTTCATAGGCCATTTGCTCTGCAGGCAAGGCCTCGGGGATGTTTGGCACACCATTGCGATGACTGTCCACCCCGGTCAACAGCATGGCCCGCGCCGGGGCACAGCTTCCGGCAGTGTGATAATTCGTAAATGAAAGCCCCTGTGCCGCGAGTCGGGCAATATTCGGGGTACTTATCTCGCTGCCGAAGGGGGAAATATCCGTGTAGCCAAGATCATCGGCTAGAATCAGTACGATATTGGGTCGCTTAATATCCTGAGCGTTGATGGGTGCAACTGCACCAACCAGCATTATTAGTGCGGTGCAAAGGGAATGGGTATATCGATCTTTAATATGCATCTGAAGTCCTTTCTCATTCGTGTATCAGGATTAAAATACGAACCCTGATCAGTGTTTTGGTTCGCTCGTGAGTTCTCATAAGTGGTAGGATAGCAGACTAAATCAAATATCGATCCAGTGCCTGTGTGCGCTCGACTAGCGAGGCTGTCCATCCATCGTCTCGTCTCCCTCATCCCACTCTCACNTAANTAGACGCCTACGCGGTGGAACTGGGATTAAATAGCCACCATTCACCCTTGCCTTTNTAATTTCCAGCTCTCATAATAANCNGNNCTACCAACCGTTCGGTAGATNCGTTTGCTTTATTACAAGGANTTGACATGCCAAACATCACGNGGTTCGCAGCATTAATCACAACAGTATTTATTTCACTCCCCAACCTATTCGCAGCAGAACAGAATTCTTCTGTTGATGTCCAAAACGACGTTATGGATGTCACATTATTTAGAGGCGCTGCGAACAATACCTGGTTCGAGGTGTACTTTAATGCTGTGCCGACTGCAGGCGCTGAAGACGTTGAAATGCAGACTCGTGCTATAGACCTCAGACCAGAACGCGACGTCACTCTGCACGTTGAGATTTATAACCCTAGTGCAACTATTCCACTAATCATCACACCCGGTGGTAATGGTGATACCAGCGGCTTTGGCAGCTTCGCACGCAATGTGGCAGCAGCCGCACCTGAGCTCAAAGTTATCATCTATGACCGGCGCAATTTGGGCCAGTCGGAAATTTCATTCGGCAATGAACCGCAAATGGTTGAAGAAGGAGAAGACCTGCATGTGTTAATTAGTCGTCTTGATGTTGCGCCAGCGGCACTCTATGGCATGTCTTCGGGTGGCCGCTCTAACCTGATACTTGCCTCCCGCTACCCGGGAGACGTGGCCGCCTTAATTCTTGCGCCCCTTACTGGAGGGCCACTGGCAGCAGCCCGATTGTCCGAGGAGTACTTTCTCAAATATCTAAATAGCGAAAGTCTTACTACTATGGAACATATTAGTGATTCACCCATCACGTCCATGGAACTGCTCAGCGAAACCCCCCTTTGGGGTGCCTATCTTGAGCGAAATACGCCTGAGAAGCGGCAACGATTCTTCGATGCAGACATAGACGTTTTTAGAGCCGCGATGAAAACCTCAGGCATACATATAAGGTCAACTGGTGACCAAACAGCATTGGGAATGAAAGACCGCGATCTAGCGGCATTGAAAATCCCTGCCACACTAGTTTTGCATCATGGGTCCTATATTGACTATTTGCATCCAATCACTAATTCAAGGGCCGCCTTAACCTTGATCCCCAATTCAACTATGCAGTTCGCTCCATATCTCCCGGAAATTCTTGATGCCGTCCTACCCTTCATAAACGCCCACACACCAGTGCTAGACGAATGAATGAAACCGCGACCAAAATTCTCGATGTAGGCCAAGAGCTAATTCAAACTCGAGGATTCACGGCGATGAGTTTCCAAGACATTGCCGCGGAAGTCGGTATTAAAAAACCTAGCGTCATCCACCATTTCCCGAGCAAGGCAAACTTGGGTGTAGCCATCATACAACGTTATCGAGACACCTTTGCCTCTCAACTCGACGCAATTAGAGCCGATTCAGAAAAAAACGCTTGGGACGCCTTAGATTTTTACTTTTCGCCCTACCTTCAGTTTGCTGCAACGCCGGAAAAAGTTTGTTTGTGTGGTGCGCTCTCAGGCGAAGTTGCGGCTCTGCCAGAGGAAATGCGCGTGGAAGTGAAGCAATTTATGGAAGAGCATCAGAAATGGCTGGAAATAATTCTTAACAATGGTCGCAACAACGGCGAGCTGAAATTCAAAGAAACTCCAACACGCCTTTCTCGAATGATTTTCAATACTCTTCAAGGCACATTGTTGGTTAAACGTTCGACGGATGACATGAGCCAACTCCAAGATGTCACCAAAGTCATCACTCGCATGCTGAAATAGAAAGTCACCCAGATACAGATATCACAATGGACATAAATGGGAAAATGCCATGATTACAACCGAACTTACCTATCTCACTTGGATATCACTATTTTCCGCATTAATGTGGATGCCTTATACCCTGAACCTGATTTCCGTCCGGGGCCTGATAGCCGCTGTAAGTTACCCAGCCGACCCAAAACCACTTGCACCCTGGGCAGTGCGAATGAAACAAGCCCATGCTAATGCAATTGAAAACCTGGTGGTTTTTGGGGTACTGGTTCTCGTCGCACACTCTGCGGGAGCGAACAATGAAGCTACTGCGGTTGCATGCGCTGTATATTTCTGGGCNAGGTGTATACACCTNNTAGCATATACTTTCTNTGTTCCTTGGATTCGCACCGCATCCTTCGTTGCCGGATTCGGTTGCCAATNTACNATAGCCGCNCAAATCTTAATGCAAGGAGTCNTGCTTTGAAAAAATGAAAAAGAATGAATCTCTNATGCCGANGGTTCGCAAGCAGCACAAACAAGATTATTCAAGAATCCTTGGANCGCTAACGACTTGTTAAACCTATCTCAAAACGCAGGCTAGCAAAGAAGAACTTGAACAGANAACGAGCGTACTTTTACCCACTAAATCACCCGAAGCAGTAAATTNATGATTAAAATTGAGAAAGCACTAATTCTGCCGAGCAGTAGCTTGTGAAATACCGCAATGCAAACGCGGTAGCAGCGTTAAAGGCACAAGGGGTGGCCAGATAATGGCGAAACCTCTNATATTTCTAATTTTAGTAATACCTGCGCTGGCNCACGCAGATGAACATCTTGCCGACTTGATGAAGGGAACGAANACCACTCCAGAACTAAGTGGGCTACAAGTAAGCGTGATGGTAGATGGCNAAGCCACTTCGAGTTATGCCTTTGGCTTTGCTCAAATTACTGATTCTGCGCCCGAACCGCTNCGCACAGANCATAAGCTCAGAGTCGCCTCAATCTCTAAACTCCTGGTTGCAATCGGCATCATGCANCTGGCTGACGCAGANNCTCTGGATCTAGATCGGGACGCGTCCGATTATCTGGGCTGGACCTTGCGAAANCCCAACTTTCCGCATGAGGCCNTCACTGTTCGNCAAATCCTNTCACATACCTCTTCGATTCGTGACGGGCCTCGATACTTCATTGCAGCTGNCGAAGGCAAGCTGNGAGACTTCTTCAATCCTGNTTCAAACTTCTGGGATGCTGGNGCCCATTTTGCANCCGGCATAAACAANGCNCCTGGAGATTACTTCGTNTACTCCAACCTAAACTATGGTGTTCTGGGAGAAATAATCGAGCAGATATCTGGNCTTCGCTTCGACCTCTACATGACNAANGCTGTATTAGAGCCCATGGGGCTNACTGCTCGCTTCAACCCCTGCGAGGTGCCAAAGTCTGACCTTGCCGCTACNTTCCGCAAACGCNANGGTNACAATAAATGGGCCCCAGGGGGACTTTGGATTGCNCAGGTTGATGATGATCCGCCCCNATGCTTCTACGGCATGAGTAATGGCGATCAACCAAGTGAATTCCTCTCNAGATATGAAATCGGCAGTAATGCCAGCTTATTTTCACCTCAAGGTGGCTTGCGTGCTAGTGCAGATGAGCTGCTGGTCGTACTTCAGATGCTCCAGAATGATGGGATGATTAATCAGAGACGCATTCTTAGTGCTACCGCGGTCGCATCGATGCTTGAACCCGAGTGGGTACTAAACACTGAGCGCCGAAATGGAATTTCTGCTGGTGAATCCGAACCTGGCGGTCCAACTGATGGATTGATGACAAGCTATGGGCTATCGATCCATCGGATCGATATGCGCGGATACGGTTTCGATAAAGGGCCCGAAATGCTAATTGGACATCTGGGAGAAGCTTATGGCCTGCTAAGCCATGCCTTGCTTGATCCAAATACTGGTAATGCTATAACGACTATCATAACAGGAACCGCTGATGATCCGGCTCTTTTCCCAGGGCACAGTCCGCTTTATCGAGTGGAGGAGGAGATTTTGCGCTGGTGGCTGAGCAAAAATTACTAGCCGTGCGAGAAGACCTTTCAACACCGCACTCGTTTATCCAAGGTCTCGCATGGGTATTCAGAGATGCGTCACGAGTGCCTTCGTCTAGAAACCAACCGAAGAGAAAAAATGGTGAATGAACGTGTGAATTGATGTTTGACTGATTTTCTTGCTGTAGCGGCTATCTCTTGCAGCCCAGAGCAACAAGCCGTAACCGAAGTGAACGACAATGAACAGGCACGCGATCCTGACGCTAGAATCCGTTATATTTGCAGACTAGCTAACGCTAGGTATATTTTGAGTAAAGGCAATACCGGCATAGTACTCGCGTCAGGTATGAATGGAATGCTTGATGGATCAGAGAAAAATGGGCACATCTACATGATTAATCCCATTGATGGTAGGTGGTCAGGCTTAGTAGTGGCCCAAACTATTCTCAAGATTTCGGCAGAGATATGGTAAATGGACTCACCCAAGGCATCATTTTCACGATGGAATAGCAACCACCGAGTCGTTCAAGAATATATTACAGTAGACCAGGAAGCTTCCCCTCACCTGGCAGAATCCCCCTAGGTAAACCCACATTAATGGGGCCGCTTACNAACCTCTATGCGGGTTTAGACTATTTTCGGAAATGGTCAGGGCCTGACACGTACGTATTTCCGGAGTGTGCGAGCATTGATGTGGGGTGGTGGTATGGGCTCTCCACCATAGATATTTCCATCTATATCAACCGTAACGAATTCTGCTCCGTTTCCTGGGATTATGTTTGGATTCGCCCATGGGAACCGAATNAATTCTTTGACCCAGCCTGTTTCATATTCGCCAATACGGATACCGATCTCATAGCCTGGGTTCTGCACATTGTCTGACTCCGAGTCAGCTACGTATATCTGCCCCATAGTGTCAAAGGCAATACCGCTTGGGCGCCCGAATTGTGTCCATGTGCCTTGATGGTTACCCTCNTGATCAAAGATCTGGATTCTGCTGTTACTNCGGTCGCCNACAAAGACGCGGCCTTNTGGATCGATAGCAATGGCGTGAAGTGCACGAAACTCGCCAGGAGCGTAGCCGGTTGATCCCCACGACTTTAGAAAGACGCCNCGGCTGTTGTACTTTGCTACCCGGTTATTGCCGCTTGCGCTATGCCCATCTGCAATGAAAACGTCCCCATTGGAGGCGACTGCAACATCACTCGGNTCGGTAAAATGATAAGGACCATCTCCAGATTCTCCNGGCGTTCCGATTTGAAGNAGTATCTCTCCAGTTGGGCTGAATTTGACAACAAGATGGCCTCGATTGTCTCCCTGTGGGATGTTCCTATCGCTAACAGCGTCTGTCACCCACACGTTGCCTTCCGTATCAATGTCTAGGCCATGCGGCCAAATGAACATGCCGGCTCCGAAAGACTCCACTACGTTACCATCAGGGTCGAACTTCAGAACGGAATCTAGGTCCGAATCGACGCATTCCGATCCAAACTGACTTTGAGGCGCATCACAGCGGATAATCGCCCAGACATGCCGCCCATCAATGTCGACCTCAGCCTTACCGACTGCCCCCATTCGTCTCCCGCCAGGAAGCTTTGCCCAGCCTTCTACGATTTGATAGTGATTCGTAGAGTTTTGCCCGCTAGCCTTCGGCGGCGCGAGTAAGATTGCGAAAGCTGCAAAAAGGGCAAGCGAAACAAGATTTTTGACACAGAACATAATGGTCACCTAATTCTTTAAAATGCCATGAACGCAAGACTAGTTGTTATACTATAACAAATTATGTGTGGGCCGCGTCAAGAAGTCATAAGCGAGCCCTCATACGTACTTACCCCTCGCTTTTCTGATTTTGTGCTGATTATCTGAGCCGATTTCGTTAATACCAGTTATTCATCACAATCTCGTCAGTCACTGTAGACAGCGACAAATCCACCCCACCCTCGATGATGCCTGGCTACAGCCGGTATACTGTCTACACACTTTTACCGGCCACTATTTACCGACTGCGCCAGCGATCCAGCAGCACCGCCAGAATGATCACCACTCCAGTAATCAGGCGCTTGAATGGCTCTGTCACGCCAAGCTGTGCCAGTCCGTTTTGTAGCACTGAGATAATCAATACGCCTATAAACGCACCGACGATAGTCCCGCGCCCGCCCATCAAGCTGGTGCCACCAATCACTGCTGCCGCAATCGCGGACAACTCCATACCCAGCGCCGCGTTCGGATCTGAAGCTCCAAGATAAGCCGTATTCATCATCCCACCTAATCCAGCCAGCAACCCTGAAAGCACTAGCACAGCGGTGAGGTACGGTTCGGTACGAATACCTGAAATCTTGGCTGCCTGCTCATTGGTCCCGATAGCAATCAGATAGCGACCAAACACGGTTTTGGTAAGCATGAACTGGGCTGCGAAAACCAGGGCTAGCGCAATCAGGAACGCAGGGGACAGGCCCAGTCCCTCAATAGGCAGTGAGAGACCCTGAATAGACGGGCCGATATACATGGTTTGGGAGCCTGTCACCATATAGGCCAAACCCCGCCCCGCTTCCAACATTCCGAGAGTCACGATAAAAATCGGCAAGCGGAGATAGCTGCCAAGCAAACCATTCACGAGTCCAGTAAATCCTCCAGCCAAAATCCCGAGAAATGCAGCCACGAAGAGTGGCATCTCTGAACTGGTGAAAAGCAGACCGATCACCGCCCCACTCAGAGCAACGACTGAGCCAACTGAAAGATCGATTCCGCCACTAATCAACACCAAGGTCATGCCGATGGTCACGACTGTGAGCGCGGG
>NYWC01000075.1 GCA_002684935.1 Gammaproteobacteria bacterium | reverse complement strand
ACAATACGAGTGAGCCCTGGCTTAAAAGCTCGAATATTCTGAGTAGGAATGACGCTCGCGAAAATCAGTTTAAAACTTTTCACACTAACACTTAATTTTTAATTCGCGTAATAATTTTATGAAAAACATATTTCCAATTGAAGGTGCATCTGTGATCGTATCTAGTGATATGTGTGATTTGAATGGACATATGAACGTAAGGCACTACCAAACCATTCCTATGGATTATGATGACAATTTTTATAGCGGTCTTGTTGGTGAGGACTATATCTCCAAGGGTTTTTCATTTTTTACAGCTGAGCAAAATATTAGATATCTGAAAGAATGTTTGAAAGGTGAAAAATTAACACCTAGGTTCAGAATGCTTAACGTAAATAAAAAGTTATACCACTTCGTATGTGCAATTTGTAAAGAATCGGGTGAAGTGGCAGCTTTGATAGAAACTGTTGAAATCCATATTGATATGTCCATCAGAAAATCTGCAGCAATATCTGAAGAAATCCTTGAGACTTTGGTAAGGATGCGTGCGGCGCACGAATTGTCAGGCAATTATCCTTTTGAAATAAAGCTAAAAATTAAATAGGTTATTGATTTTCAGGCAGTGGTTCTATAACAGGCTTTCTGAAATCTTGGGATTTCCGAATTGATCTGTCACATCGATTGCAAATGAGAGTGTTAGGTATTGTTTAACACGCTAACCATATTCGGGATTGCCTATCCTCTGCTGAACCCTGTCTGCACTGTTCTAAAAGAGCGAGCTCGTTCCAGATTTGAGTCACCTAAGTTCGTTGGTCTGTCTAACTCAAAAATATGAATTTTCTTACGGTCAAGGCGGTGCCCGTGGTTGCCTGGAGTTCTACGCATCCGCTGAATTTCCAGCCCCGCGGGGTGACGCTTTTTTTCCTCTGCTTCGGCCTCAGTCTGTTCGGACTCGGCGAAGCGCTGCTAGTGTCGGCAGGTGCTGGCGTGAGTCCCTGGACGGTGCTGGCGCAGGGGCTGGGACAACAGATTGATCTCAGCATTGGCTGGTCGACATTTCTGGTCAGCGCTTGTGTCTTGATTCTCTGGATTCCGCTCAAGCAATTACCGGGCATTGGCACCTTGGCCAATGCGATGATTATCTCGCTGGTTATAGAACAGGCTTTGCCGTATCTCCCGGCGCCGGATCACTATCCAATGAAAATTCTGGAGTGCTCGATAGGGATCTTGCTGGTTGGAATGGGTAGCGGTATCTATTTGACTGCACACCTGGGCGCCGGGCCTCGGGATGGATTGATGGCTGGATTGGCGCGCTTGACGGATTATCCGATTGCCTGGGTTCGCACGGCCCTGGAAATTAGTGCAGTGAGCGTGGGCTGGTTACTGGGAGGCAGTGTTGGCCTTGGTACGTTGTTTTTCGCTTTAGGTATTGGTCCCGCCGTGTCGCTGGGACTGTTCTCGGTCCGGTATCTGTTTCGAGAGACAGAGTAGCCAGTTAGTTGGATAAATTTTAGAGTTGACGAAATGGAACTTGAACAGACATCGGAAACTACAGCGCAACATGAATTCTGGATGAGACAGGCCCTAGAGCAGGCGGGCTTGGCGGCAGCCTGCGAAGAGGTGCCAGTTGGGGCAGTTTTGGTGGCCGATGGCAAGTTGCTTGCCGCCGCTCACAATCAGCCTATNAGGGGCAAGGACCCNACGGCGCACGCAGAAATCCTGGCNTTGAGGCAGGCATCTCAGNTTCGGCAAAACTACCGTCTGCCCGGCTCCACNCTGTATGTTACTATAGAACCTTGCACGATGTGCGTTGGCGCACTCGTTCATGCACGGGTTGATTTGCTTGTGTTTGGGGCTAGAGAGCCTCGCTCCGGGGCTGTAGTCAGTCAGCAAAAGCTGCTGGATGATTCTTACTTGAATCACAAGGTGGGCTTNGTTGAGGGCATCCTGTCTGATTCTTGCGGTGAACTGATGCAGAGCTTTTTTAGGGCCAGACGCTAGCCCAATATACATAGATTCATGTAANTTTGACCCAAATTTNGCGATTAACAAACCAACGACACGAATATTCCGGGTTTTAAGCTAATAGCGGCTGAGTCGACATAAGCGCGGTAATTCGAGAGTCACGCTGCAAATGAAGCTATTTCTGACACTGGCAATTCTGGCTATACTTTTTCCTGGCTGCACCAACGGTAGCGCCTATCGCGCCTATGATGGGGAGATGAGGTCTGCGATTCAGATCGCGACGCTGGAGGGAAGCCAATTTCTTCGCCAGGATTGGCTCAATCGATACATGGATGCCGTCCGCTTCTCCCATATCGATGCCAATACCATTGATGACAGNGTTGGCTACGATCGCATAGAGATTGAGCCCGGCTATCACGATGTGACTGTCTATTTTTACTGGGATATGGGCACGGCACGGGGGTTGGCGCCAGCACTGGTCAGCTATGCGGCTTCGCAGGAGGAGCTATCACGTACGCTGCGCTTCAACGCCAGAGCTGGGGAGGTTTACCGGGTGATGGCCCACCCACATTTCAACGCTGAGCGACAGGACATCACTACCCTTTCCTATGTCGATTTTTGGGTGGTGGATTCCAATGGCAATGAGGTCGTGTCCCGCGCTGATGGCAGTTTTACAGAACCCGGCCAGTAGAGAGCTTTTTCTGAATTTTTACCGGAATTCTATTACCATTGTGATACGTTGAATCATCTGGTTTTAGCAACGCACACCAGCCTCTAGAGAGAANCCTTTTCGATGCAAGCTTTGTTGGGAGCAAGCGCTCTATCTGCATTCAAACAAGCAAAACTGCAAGACTCACTCCGCTCTGACTTTCCAAGTNTAAAAACCGTTTCTGCCCGGCATGTNCACTTNGTTGGTGTGGTTGAAGANCTCTCGCCTGCCANCAATGACGTGTTAAAAAGCCTGTTGCACTATGGTCAGTCTGAGCGCGCAGTCGTCGAGTCTGCAGCGGTCCATGCCACTGCCCCCACCGCCGCCCAGTTCACTGAAAGAGTCGTGGTGCCGCGCTTGGGTACGATCTCACCCTGGTCAAGTAAGGCGACAGACATTCTTCATAACTGNGGTTTACATGGGGTTAACCGGGTTGAACGGGGCACGGTGTTCACCCTTGGTTTCGAATCTGCGCCTTCAGCTGAATTGCTGCAGCAATTGGATGCACGCCTGCACGATCGCATGACCCAGACAGTGCTTGGCGCGGTGGATGAGGCGGCGGCTTTATTTGCCAGNGCTGAACCGAAATCGCTGCAGTCTGTNGACTTGTTATCNNAGGGAGAGGAAGCGCTGCGACGAGCTAATCAGGACTGGGGTCTGGCTCTGGCNGAAGATGAGATGGAGTATCTATTCTCGTGCTTCACGGAACTCGATAGAAACCCCAACGATATCGAATTGATGATGTTTGCGCAGGCCAATTCGGAGCACTGCCGGCATAAGATTTTCAACGCCAGTTGGAGCATCGATGGACAGGCGCAATCCAAATCACTGTTCGGGATGATTCGCAACACCCTTGAGCGTTCTCCAGACAAGGTGCTGTCAGCCTACTCAGACAATGCTGCCGTGATGGCAGGACANACCACTGATAGATTCTTTCCGGCTGGTGAGCAGCAATATGCCTACCACCGGGAACCCGTCCATATCCTGATGAAGGTAGAGACCCATAACCATCCCACAGCAATCGCCCCGTTTCCGGGCGCATCGACCGGTTCGGGTGGGGAAATTCGTGATGAGGGTGCGACCGGTACCGGCGCGAAGCCAAAAGCCGGGCTTACAGGATTCAGCGTGTCTAATCTGCGATTGCCGGGCATGCCCCAACCCTGGGAGGCCCCGGAGAGCAAGCCTNCCCANATCGCGACACCCCTGGAAATCATGCTGGAAGCCCCCATCGGTGGNGCCGCCTTCAACAATGAATATGGTCGACCCAATCTTTGCGGTTACTTCCGAAGCTACGAAGCGAATGTCGAAAATGAGGCGGGNGAATCTGAAATCAGGGGATACCATAAGCCCATTATGATTGCCGGTGGTCTGGGCAATATTCGCGAGCCCCATGTCAGTAAGGGTGAGATACCTGTTGCTGCCCAACTCATCGTGCTGGGAGGGCCAGCAATGCTCATTGGGCTAGGCGGAGGCGCTGCCTCTTCCATGGCTTCTGGCAGCGGCAATCAGGATTTGGATTTTGCATCAGTCCAGCGTGACAANGCAGAAATGGAAAGGCGCTGCCAGGAAGTCATAGACCGTTGCTGGCAGCGAGGTGCGAGTAATCCCATTTTATTCATTCATGACGTCGGTGCAGGTGGTTTATCCAACGCCCTACCAGAGTTNGTGAAAGATGGGGGTAGGGGAGGAAGCTTTAGGCTGCGTGATATACCGAATGCTGAATCGCAAATGACGCCCCTAGAGATCTGGTGTAACGAGGCTCAGGAGCGTTACGTGCTGGCAGTGTCGGCAGAGGACCTGGCGCAATTCGAAGCGATCTGTGCGCGTGAGCGTTGTCCTTACGCAATAGTTGGAGAGACTACAGCAGAAAAGCACATCGAACTCATAGACAGCCATTTTGACAATAAGCCAATCGATTTGCCGATGGATGTCTTGTTTGGCAAGGCGCCCAAGATGCATCGGGACGTAAGCTCTGGCGCAGTCGCGATCCGCGACGATGGCCTTGAAGGAATCACAGTTGCTGATGCAGTGCAGCGGGTCTTGTCCTTGCCCACCGTGGCGAGCAAGAGTTTCTTGATTACCATCGGTGACCGCACCATTACGGGCCAGGTCTGTCGGGACCAGATGGTGGGCCCTTGGCAGGTGCCAGTCGCCGATTGTGCCGTGACCGCGACTTCATACCGGGACTATGTTGGCGAGGCGATGNCCATGGGTGAGCGGACGCCCCTGGCCCTTTACGACGGGCCGGCCTCGGGTCGGATGGCAATAGCAGAGGCTATNACTAACCTGCTGGGTGCCGACCTTGAGCACCTCGGCGATATCAAGCTTTCCGCCAACTGGATGGTGGCTGCTGGACATGGNTGTGAGGACGCGAAACTCTTCGCAACGGTTAGGGCAGTCGCCGAGGAATTGTGCCCGCGCNTGGGTATTTGCATACCTGTTGGCAAGGACTCCATGTCGATGCGCACGGTATGGCAGGAACACGGAGAAGCAAAGAGTAACACTGCACCGCTGTCGTTGA
Organism: Gammaproteobacteria bacterium; assembly: GCA_002684935.1. Lineage (GTDB taxonomy): Bacteria > Pseudomonadota > Gammaproteobacteria > Pseudomonadales > Pseudohongiellaceae > UBA9145. The sequence goes on along the minus strand of NYWC01000075.1, from coordinate 17,770 downwards.
TTATTTCTGCGTTTACGCCTGTGACTGATATTCGCCGCAGCTTGACGCCACAGCTGCAACTTGCGGACGAGGCCACCTTATTGTTACAGGTTGGTCTAGCCCCAGACGCTTATCGCCTGGGAGGGTCCGCACTTGCCCAGGTGTTCGACCGGACCCTTGGCGCCGTGCCTGATCTAGATTCAGCGCAGCTTATGACTAATTTCTTTAATCTGGTCACTAGGGCAAAGGCTGAGGATTTGGTGCTTGCATATCACGATCGCTCAGACGGNGGGCTATTCGTAACGCTTGTCGAGATGTGTTTCGCTGGTCGTTGCGGCGCGCAGATCGACCTCGGGCATTTTCAGTCGAGTCAGCATGATCTTGCGGTCCTATTCAATGAAGAGCTNGGTGCAGTCGTGCAGGTTCGTGAGAAAGATCTCGCAAGAATGCTGGAGCTTGCTGATTCCTGTGCCTTAGAAGATTGCATCACTGTGTTGGGTAAAGTGGTCGCGTCTGATGAAATCACTATCAGTCGCCATGGGCAGATGCTTATAAGTGACACCCGCACCAATTTACACAGACTCTGGTCTGCTACCAGTTTTCAATTGCAGGCGATAAGAGATAACTCGAACTGTGCTCTGGAAGAGTATGACCGGATACTGGACGCAGGAGACAGAGGATTGCATGCGGAGCTTAGTTTTGATCCTGATGCAGACATTTGTGCACCCTATCTAAATCTACAGGAACAGCCCAAAGTTGCTGTGCTGAGGGAGCAAGGNGTTAATGGACAGATTGAAATGGCGGCAGCGTTCGATCGCGCCGGATTCCAGTCCATAGACCTGCATATGACTGACCTNATAGACGGTCGTGCGTCACTCGATCANTTTAATGTTCTGGTGGCCTGCGGCGGCTTCTCCTNTGGAGATGTGCTGGGCGCAGGTGGCGGATGGGCCAAGTCGNTTTTGTTTAATGACGGTCTGCGGCTACAGTTCCAGACCTTCTTTGAGCGGGAAACAAGCCTGAGTCTGGGCGTATGTAATGGTTGCCAGATGATGTCACTATTGCAGGATCTGATTCCAGGAGCAGATAACTGGCCGAGGTTTGTGCGTAATCGTTCCGAGCAGTTCGAGGGTCGGTTGATCATGACAGCGATATCCGATAGCCAATCAGTTCTGCTATCAGGCATGCAGGGTTCCCGTTTTCCTATTGCGGTCGCGCACGGTGAAGGTCTGGCGGATTTTAGCAGCAGCACGCAGCAGCGTGCCCTGATNNAGTCGGGACAAGTTGCCATGCGCTATGTGGACAGCAGTGGTCACCCCACTGAAACCTATCCCGCAAACCCCAACGGTTCGCCTGGCGGGATTACCGGAGTCACCACAATTGATGGTCGAGTGAGCATCATGATGCCCCATCCCGAGCGAGTGTTCCGGACTGTCCAGAATTCCTGGCATCCCGATAGCTGGCAAGAGGATGCACCTTCAATGCGCATGTTCAGAAATGCNAGGGCCTGGCTAGACTAGCCATGTCAGATCAACTGCTCAAGATAGAGTTTTACGTACCCGAAACCCANCTGGAGCAGGTGAAGAGCGCTATGTTCTCAGCGGGTGCGGGGCGAGTTGGTGATTACGATTTCTGTGCCTGGCAGACCCTCGGTCAGGGTCAATTTCGACCTCAAGAGGGTAGTGCNCCATTCCTGGGACAGCATGGGCAGGTAGAGCGAGTGAATGAGTTCAAGGTTGAGATGGTATGCATGCAGGCGTTGCAGGGCGCNGTCATCGCCGCTCTAAAATCTGCCCACCCTTATGAAGAAGTGGCCTTCTGCATAATCCGAATTGAANCCTGATCAGTGTTGNTAACCGCTAACCCTCCGCTGACATGCCTAGACAGGATTGCTTTTTGCACGCCCAATGCGTTAGCCGTCTTCTTGTGGGTAAGAGATGACCCTGAAAATCTCCCTGGTGATTTTTCACGCTATGAAATTCCATAATCTGCACATCGTCATAAAAAGGAGAAGTGTAATAACCAAACAAGTGGAAACTCCGAATAAGGTTTTTTAATTGAAAAATAAAATTAAAACGAANTTCTCAGTGATTGAATCTAAAATGGCTAATATTCGTNGGACACTTTCTCACAANAGTGGCTTACGGTTACTAGTTACTGCTCGAGGGGGTTCCCTAGTATTGAGCCTCAATNCGAGCGGGGGAGGTTCGTCCAGCGAGTCTTTTTAGTCAGCAAGTTGGGTCTTGCTGTGACTAATTAATTGCGTTGAGANTGATCGATCTTCGCCATGGTGCACATCGAACATACGCACCGGAAAGTGATTTTTCTGTACATCAGTAAAAAAGTGTTCAAGCGTACTGCGGACAACCGGGAAGGCAATCTCGTCCCAGGGGATTTCAGCTTCGGTAAAAAGTGCGACCTCCAGCGACTCAGTGCCGGCTGCAAAATCCAGGTTGGCTAATTCGGCGCGGAAAAATATGTAGACCTGATTGATTGTCGGTAAATTGAACAGGGTGTACAGGCTGCTGTCATCTACTTTTACTGTGGCACCGGCCTCTTCAGTAGTCTCGCGAATCGCGCCGTTCAAGCTGGATTCACCATTCTCCATGAAACCCGCTGGGAGAGTCCATTTGCCATAGCGCGGCTGGATTGCGCGCTTGCAGAGCAAAATTTTGTCCTTGTAGTAAGGCACCGTCCCGACAACATTCTTCGGATTTTGATAGAAAATCCCGTCGCATGCCTCACAGCAGTGTCGCTCCCTATCATCCCCGTCAGGGATGCGAAGTACGATAGGGGCAGCGCATTTATGGCAAAATTTCATTTTGAGGTAACGTCGAACTAACTTCGGTCCAAAGTGAATGCTTAAGCGGTGCCGCAGTTGATGGTACCAGCGTTCTAACATATTACTGCTTCCAAGGGCAAAGAGGGAGNGAAAAGCGCGTTAACTGAGTAGGGNGCCTGAAGAGGCTGGATATGTCGATTTGCCTTGTGANCGGGNGAGGTGGCTAGATTCGGTTGATTTCGCAGTGCAGGCGAAAGCGCTTTGAAGTCATGAATGCTTTAATTTCCCGTAGCTTTTTTTCCAGGCTTGCATAAATNTCGGTACATTCCTGTCTACTGACGCCTGCCGCTACTCAAGCGCCTGACTTAGCCGCTGCNGACTCTTTTGATTTNAAGGCTGAGGTTCAGAAATTNGAAGTCAACCTTCTAAAGCAAGCCATGGAGCAGAACCAGTTTAACCAGAAAAAGACCNCTGACTTTCTAANTCCTAGTTACNNCCAGCTGCGAGGATATTTGCGCAAATACGATCTTCTAAACTGATCTTAAGCACGCGGCTTCCAGTCTAGTTTCGAATTGCCTCGTATACCATCCGCTGCGCTACATTGTTATTAAATGGTGCCCTTGGCCCACCGCGCTTTTGCTCCATGTAAATCATGAAGAAATCATTTTCTTCATCGACAATGAAGATGGTGCCTCCNATCCCGCGCCAACCGAAGTTGTGGGGGCCGTTGGGGTCGTCAGTTGTGGGTTGCAGATGGAAGCCTAACCCCCAATCGCCAACTTCTCCATAAAAGAAAAATTCGCGGGAGACCTCAGCGCCGATTCGTTTCCCACGCATCAGGTCCAGCGTTTTTTCTTCCAGTATTCTGGCGCCATTNTATTCGCCACGATTTAGCAGCATTGCCGCGAAACGCACGTAGTCCTGTGTTGTGGAGTTGAGTCCACCGCCACCAGAGAGCATTGCGCGCTGTTCGGTATTGTCTGCCATAACACCATGGAATGGTTCAGCAATTCGATTGGACTTGCTGATGGGTACGTAGAATGTAGTCTCGTCCATGTGCAGCGGCGCAAAAATCCGTTCTTCGAGCACGACGTCCAGCGTCTTGCCTGAAGCGACTTCAACCACAGCGCCGAGTACATCGGTAGAGTGGCCATAGTGCCACGCAGNTCCTGGCTCAAAATAGACCGGGAGCTTGCCNAAACGCCCGGCAAGATCTCTGGCGGTAATATTTGAGTAGTCGGCAAAGTGACGTTGATACATTTGGCCTAGGTCGCTATCTGGAGAGAAGATAGCTTGAATGAGTCCCGATTCGTGAGTGAGAAGATTGGCAACGGTAATAGAGTGTTGGGCGGGCCGCGTCTCGCCAGAGTTGCGATCAATCACTTTCAGGTCGGCAAACTCAGGGATATATTTCTCAATCGGATCCTCCAGTGCCAGCAAGCCGTCCTCCACCAGAGACATGGCAGCCACGCTGACAATCGGTTTGGTCATTGAGTAAATGCGAAAAATAGTGTCCTGATTGATTGGTGTGACCTTCTCGGGAGTTTGATATCCCACTGTTTCCAACAGACCAATGCCATCGGAATTGCCAACCAGAATGAGAGCGCCAGGAAGAAATTCGTTATCCACAGCTTCCTGCATCCGCAATTTGATTCGATCTATTTCAGACTGATCGATTCCGAAGTTAGAGGGGTGGATCATATTAATGGAACTGACAGCAGCTTTCTCGTGGTGATCAGCCGATAGCGAGATTGGGGCTAGCAGTAAAGAGCAGAGGGCAATTTTGCGTATGCGGTGAGTCAGATTCATGGTTAAAACCCTGATGATAGTTCGTCGACCCATGTTTGCTGTAGCGGAGTCGCTTCGTGAGAGTCAATTTGCACTAGATACTAGCGAAACCAAAAAGGCCCCTCAATGCTTATTCGGGAAGGGCCCGCATTTGGCGTTTCCAAATGCGTGCATTGTATCAGTAGACCCCTTTACTCTGATCCACTGATTTTTGCTAGCCAAAGTCTCGCAGCAGCGAGTCAGCCACGTCAGCAGACACAGGATCGGTGGCGTACTGATAGTTGAGGTGCTCAGAACGAATTGCCAAGCTGGCGCCNTTTCGCGCTGCTTCAATCATTTCATCGCTNAATTCGAAGCGCAGGAAATGCACAGACGAGGTTTTTTTGTCAGTTGAACGGGGTAAGTCTTCATTGGCGATTGGGTAGACCGAGTCGAAACCTGCAATTTGAATTGAAATCAGCTCCTCAATGCCCAGCAATTGCCGCAAGCGCTGCCTGCGCTCTTCCTCATCTGGGTATTCTAGCATGAAAGTGACTTTCAGATTTTTGCCATCGGGTATTAGCGGGTTATAGGCTTCCAGCTCACCAACTAACTCGTCTTCTGCGGTGATTTTTTCGGTCCGCATCAGCTCCATGATCTGGTAACGCATCACCATATAGTCTTCGAAATGAAGCATGGCGTTGGGGCCTAGTGCTACCCGTCGCGTCTTCTTGTGCTCCATAATCGCCTTGCGAATAGCAGGTCTCTGCGCTTCATAGGCATCCAGTGAAAGCAGGTCAGCCAACGTAATTTTCTTCATGGCAATCTTTATCTTGGAATTCATAAAATTGATCTCAATAAAGTGGTTGCTAGAGGCCGTAAGCCAGTCGAAGTAAATCGATTGGGTGCACGGTATCTTGTTCAGTCTCAAGGTTGTTTTCGATGTGTTTGCCGGCTACCGGGCAGTCGCTCCCGTAGTAATCAGGCTCTTGTTGTTCGATTTGCCGCACAATTGGGCGGGCAATTTTGTTGGCGAACGGCAGCGTCTCTGACTTCACGCCATAGGTGCCATCGTGACCAGAGCATCTCTCAATGTTCTTGACGCTGGTATCTTCAATCAGTTCAAGTATTTGCCTAGTCTTCGGGCCGATATTCTGCACCCGCTGATGACAAGCAACATGATAGCTCACGTTACCGAGCGTTTTCTTAAAGTCGGTCTTGAGTTTGCCCGCTTTATGCAATTTGTGAAGAAACTCGAAGGGATCGTGAAACGCCTTGGCCACCGCTGTGACTCGCTCGTCGTCGGGAAACATCAGGGGCAGTTCCTGCTTGAACATCAGGACACAGGAGGGCACTGCCGCCATGATGACGTAACCCTGCTGCACCATGTCATACAGAGCCGGGATATTCAGCTCTTTAAGCTTGCTTACCGTGCTGAGGTCACCTAGTTCCAGCTTCGGCATGCCGCAGCAGTGCTCTTTGGCTGGCAGGCCAACGGTCACATCGTTGTGGTTTAATATCTTGATAATGCTAGCGGCAATGTCAGGCTCATTATAGTTGCAGTAGCAAGTGGTAAATAGGGCGACCTTGTTCAGCCCTCCCTTGGCATTCTGCTTAGACGCAGGCACCTTAGCGTTTTGTTGCCCAGCTGCTGGGTCAAAAATGTGCACGGCATTGATCTGGCGGGCAGTCTTGCGCACATACTCCGGCAGTTTGGCGTCTTGATGGACTCCCAATGCGCTATCCAGTATTGAGCGCATGGTGCTGTTCTTGTTGCCGCCATTAACCAGCGAATTAATCAGTGGTTTGGAGGCGAGTTTTCCCACTATATCGGTGCTGGTGATAATATTGTCCCGAAATTTCGTATCACCCTTTTTGAACTTGATGGCTTTGGCCCGCAGCATGAGGTGAGGAAAATCTACGTTCCACTCATGGGGTGGCACGTAGGGGCACTTGGTCAGGTAACAGAGATCGCAGAGATAGCACTGATCGACCACTTTGGTATAGTCCGCGACAGCGACGCCATCCACTTCCATAGTGTCGCTTTCGTCCACAAGATCAAACAGAGTTGGAAAAGCATTGCAGAGACTTACGCAGCGGCGACAGCCATGACAGATGTCGTAAACACGCTCGAGCTCTTTATTCAGATCGGCTTCATCCCAGAATTTTGGATCATCCTGATTCAGGGGGTGCCGGGTGGGCGCGTCTAGGCCGCCTTCTCTACCATGCTCTGCCATGGAAGGTCTCCTTGATGCTGGTATGCGAGAAAGGGCCCTCTGCGCCGCTTCGGAACAGAGGGCGGGTCTGGCTTAGTCGTCCAGTGCGTCTAAGGCTTTCTGGAAGCGATTTGCGTGAGAGCGCTCAGCCTTGGCAAGGGTTTCCATCCAGTCCGCAACTTCTTCGAAACCTTCGTCTCTGGCATCTTTTGCCATGCCCGGATACATGTCGGTATATTCATGGGTTTCACCGGCTACCGCAGACTTCAGGTTGTCCTCGGTGCTGCCAATTGGCATACCTGTGGCGGGATCACCGACTTCTTCAAGATACTCTAGGTGACCGTGGGCATGGCCGGTCTCACCTTCCGCAGTAGAACGGAACAAGGCAGACACGTCGTTGTAACCCTCGACATCTGCTTTCTGGGCGAAGTACAGATAGCGGCGGTTGGCTTGAGACTCGCCAGCAAAGGCGGCTTTCAAGTTTTCTTCGGTCTTTGATCCTTTCAGCGACATAGTATTTCTCCCGTCGGTTTAGTTTGTGCCGTGAACTTACACTATCTTCAAGCGAGTTGTAATACGTAAAGGAATNTCAACTTATATANTTAATGTATGGTGACTAAGTAATCAAATCCAATCGATTTTCTTAATGTGTTGATCGTTTTTTTCGATTAATATCCTACGGTATGATGCCTTCTCTCAAGCAACTCCGATATGTCTGTGCAGTCGCCGAACATAAGCACTTCAGCAAGGCTGCGCAGGCATGTCACGTTACCCAATCAACCCTGAGTGCAGCAATCCAGGAATTGGAATCCCAGCTTGGCGTCGTGATATTTGAGCGCAATAAAAAGAGCGTCCTGATTACGCCCCTCGGCGCGCGATTACTGCACCAGGCGCGCCTGATTCTTGGTAACGTTGAGGACTTTGTTGGCCTGGCCAAGTCTCATGACGAAGCACTCACCGGCGAAATCAGGCTGGGCGTGATTCCGACGATTGGGCCCTTTATGCTGCCCCATCTGCTCGCTGAGCTCAGGAAAAGCTATCCTAAACTCAAGCTTTACTTAAAAGAAGCGCTGAGCGCTCNGCTATTGCAGCAGCTGCAAGAAGGAAAGNTGGATCTGGCTATTCTGGCNTTCCCCTATGTCATGCCAGATATGGAAACTCTGAGCCTGTTCCGGGATGATTTTGTGCTGTGCTTACCTCCTGGCCATCAGTTGGAGAAATCCAAGCAGGTGAAGCAACATCAGCTGCAAGGGGAAAGCCTGCTGCTGCTGGAAGAGGGGCACTGTCTGCGTGATCATGCGCTCGAGGCGTGCAAGCTGGAGAGTGCTGATACCGACCTTGTGTATCAGGGCACCAGTTTACATACCTTGGTTCAAATGGTTGCAAATGGCCTCGGCGTCACGCTGCTGCCAGCGATTTCGGTCGCGGGTGATGTACTGGGCGACACTCATCTAAAGATCAAAGAATTTAATAATGAAAACGTGTCCAGAGAGATTGGCATGGCCTGGCGCAAGTCTGATCCGCGGCGGGAAGAGTACCTGCTTCTGGCAGATTTTGTGAAAGAGAATACACCCGGCGCTAAGCCGTTCGCATAATTGTCCGCACCCAGTCCTTAAGCGCCGGAACGATTTCTTGTCCAAATCAGGCGTTTCGTCGTAACCATAATTGATTGCGTGGGGAAGGGTGAGGAATTGCAAACTGCGGCGGCGCATAGCAGCGCCAGTTCTTGACACTGACAAGGAAAGGGATTGTTTAATTGAGGCAGCCGCAGCTGGGGGGGCGCTAAATCATGGAACTGCCTGATGATGCTGTTCATATCTGGGTTGTGAACCAGGCNGATTTGGATGCGTCTGCATTGGAAAGACTCGCTTTGGATTGGCTGCAGGTGGCTGAGCAGAAGCGCTACCAGCGCTTGATTTTTGATCATCATCGCAGGCAGTTACTGCTGGGGAAATGGTTAACGCGAACCTGCTTGAGTGAATATGTAGACCGCGAGCCTGCAGCCTGGGAGATTCAAAGCACGGCTCACGGAAAACCTGAACTGGTGTCCAAGCAATTGGACAGGCCACTCTGTTTCAATCTGTCCCATAGCGGTGATTGCATGGTGCTGGCTGTGTGTCGACATCCTCAGCTTGGTGTCGACCTGGAGAATGCGAGTCGCGAACGCAGAGTAGGAAAAATTGCAGATAGATTTTTCGCACCTACCGAAGTGAACGCGTTATTAGCTTTACCCNAAGCGCGACAGCTAGAACGCTTCTACGATCTCTGGACTCTCAAGGAGGCCTACATCAAGGCTCGGGGTCTAGGTCTCGCCATAGCGCTGGATAGCTTCGCCTTCAGTTTTAAGGAAGGAAACATCAGTCTGTCTGAGTATCAAATGCCCTCCGGCGAGCAGTTGCCCTGGCAGATCTGGCAGTTACTGACCGATCCACCATTCAAATTGGCGCTGGCTGTTCAGTCAGTAAATCCGGGAAAAATTTCAGAGTTACGCTATTTTCAGCGAACCGGCCTGACTAACAAGCACGAGAAAGCGATCTCAGTCCTGCGCCAAAACTGAAAAAAAACCGCTCACTGTGGAAAGTGTCAGCCCAAACGAAGATTTATTCCGGATCTGTGAAAGGTAATGCTTCCTGCCGGTCTGCTTCCCACATCTTCACGGTACGTAAAACATTGTCCTTGACCTGCAATATTTCAGCATAGTAACCATCAAGCTTTATGCCGACNACAGAGTCAGGAATTGACTGNAAGATCTCTATCAGCAGCCCGTTCAAGGTGTTGGCAGATTCCGAATCCAGATCCCATGACAGAATCCGGTTTATGTCTCGGATACTGGTGCTGCCATCAATCAGGTAGCTACCATCCTTTTGGGCATGAATATCCTTGCTGCTGTCCGCCAGATCTGTGGTGAACTCGCCTACGATTTCTTCCAGGATATCTTCAAGAGTGACGATGCCTTTGACTGCACCGAACTCGTCGACAACTACAGCCATGCGCAGTTTTTTACTTTGGAAATTGAAGAGCTGGGTGTGTAGNGGCGTGGTTTCAGGAATGAAGTAGGGCTCAATAGTTTCCTGAACGATGGACGCNTTATTCAAATTCTCAATCTTTATGAGTCGCCCGGCGCTGCGCATATGGAGAATACCGATAATACTGTTGATGTCCTTTTTGAAGACTGGCAGGCGTGTATGTTGAGCGCTGGCGATCTGATCGACCATGTCCTCGACGTCATCTTCTATATCCAATCCCTGAACTTCATTGCGGGGTACCATGATCTCATCGACCTGGGTTTTTTCTAGATCCAGGATGTTAAGCAGCATGCCCTGGTGCTTTTTAGGAAGTCNGCTCTCTGACTCATATACTACAGTGCGCAGCTCCTCCTGGTTGAGTTGCTGGTCATTAGTATCCCCCTGCGGGTGAAATCCCAAGAGCCTGACCAGGCTATTGGACACAGTATTGACCACCCAGACCACTGGATAGAGAGCCTTCAGCAAGAAGCTCAGTAGCAGGCTTGAAGGGTAAGCAATCTTTTCAGGATAAAGCGCGGCGATTGTCTTTGGAGTTACCTCCGCGAATATCAAAACTATTAGTGTCAAAATAACAGCGGTTGCTATAGGTGCCGGTTCTCCCAGTAATATTATCGCAATGGAAGTGGCGATGGAGGCTGCCAGAAAATTAACAAAGTTGTTACCAATCAGGATGACGCCAATTAGCTTGTCAGGCTTATCCAGCAGGCGGCTGGCGCGAACTGCACCTGGGTGGTTGCTCCGGCGCAGGTGATTCATGCGATATCGATTAAGGCTCATCATGCCCGTCTCGGAACTGGAGAAATATGCCGATGCCAGAATCAGGGCGAGGAATGAAAGCAGCAGAGTGCTTAATGAAACATCGTCAGCAGTCATGGGGCCCTACATGGGATTTTTGGCATTGATGGGTTGGTATGAGGAAGGAGAAACAAGGCTTATCGCTGTACTTGATGATTCAGCTGATGATGAATTCCAGCGCAAACTTGGAGCCATAGAAGCCAACCAGCAGCAGGCCGAACCCTGACAGTGTGCCCCTGATGGCCGTCACGCCGCGCCAACCCAATTGGTAGCGCCCCCACAGGAGCACGGCAAATACCATCCAAGCGAGAATGGAGAAAAAGCTCTTGTGAATCACACCATCCCGCCCCCAGATATCGCTGATAAAAACAATGCCGGCAACGATGCCCAGAGAGAGTAACAGCTGACCTACCCAGAGTAGTTCAAACAGAAACACTTCCATGTCCTGTAATGGCGGAAATCGACGCAACAAGCCGCCGGCATGGCCGTGCTTGAGTTGATAGTTCTGGTAGGCCAGGAAACCTGCCTGCATTGCCGCAATCGAAATGAAGCTGTAGGCGAGAATGGAAATGAGAACATGGCTTGCCATGCCTGCGCTAAGGCTGGTCGGGGGATAGCTGCTGTCGACGCTGAGGGACAATATGATGGAAATCACGGCCAGAGGAAACAATCCAAGGAAAAGGTTCTCCAAAGGTTTGCGCATACTGCTTGCTAACACTAATGCAGAAATCGAGACAGCAATGAGCGTGCTAATCTGTACCACGCCAAAATGGTAGCCTGTCGGAGAACTGATAACCCTGGCAGCGCTGATAGCATGTGCGATAACCGCGAGAGTGCCGGCGATAAAAACGTACTGCCGCATCCTGCCTGCGTTGTTAGCACGAGCCAGATTGGTCAGTTGCAGGGTAAACCCCGCTAGGTAGAACCCGATCGCGAAAATGCCTGAAATAATAGTAAGTTGCATGGTTGCTTAATTTCTGAAAACAGGCCAGAGTTTCGCATAAGTGCCCTATATGTACCATAGCGCTTGCAGCCCTTTTTCACGCTTGCAGGAATTTCGCTATAATCCCCGCCTTCAGTAGTATGATCCCAGCTCAATCTGCATTTCGACTTTTTAACCCATAGGTGGACCCGTGTTTGAAAATTTAACCGAGCGCTTAAGCGGCACTTTCAGAAAACTCAGCGGCAAGGCCACACTTACTGAAAATAATATTCAGGATGCTTTGCGTGAGGTTCGCCGCGCCTTACTGGAGGCAGATGTTGCGCTGCCGGTGGTAAAAGATTTCATCGATCGGGTTAGCAATCGCGCCGTAGGCCAGGAAGTGTCAAAGAGCCTCACTCCGGGCCAGGCCTTTATCAAGGTCGTCCAGGCGGAGATGCAGGCCATTATGGGGTCGGCCAATTCTGAGTTAAACCTGAAGTCAGCGCCTCCAGCCGTCGTGCTCATGGCGGGACTGCAGGGTGCAGGTAAAACCACCACCGTGGCCAAATTGGCCAGACTGCTTAAGACGAAAGAAAAGAAGAAAGTCATGGTGGTCAGTGTCGACGTCTACAGGCCGGCGGCGATTAAACAACTTGAAACGCTCGCCAGCGACATAGGGGTGGAATTCTTCGCCTCTGACGCGAGTCAAATGCCCACTGCCATAGCCGATGCAGCCCTGCGTGAGGCGCGCAAGCAGTTTGTTGATGTGCTGCTGGTGGATACCGCGGGACGCCTCGCCATTGACCAGCAGATGATGGAAGAAATCGCGGCGCTGCACGGCCAGCTCGCGCCTGTGGAAACCCTGTTTGTGGTAGACGCCATGACTGGCCAGGATGCAGCCAATACGGCGAAGGCTTTCAATGATGCCCTGCCTCTCACTGGGGTCGTGTTGACCAAGGCGGATGGTGATGCTAGGGGTGGTGCCGCGTTGTCGGTACGGCACATCACCGGCAAACCCATTAAATTTATCGGGGTTGGGGAAAAANCTGATGCCCTTGAGCCATTTTATCCGGACCGAATCGCCTCTCGCATTCTTGGGATGGGAGATGTGCTGTCTCTGATTGAAGAGGCAGAACAGAAAGTTGATAAGAAGAAAGCCGAGCGCCTGGCCCGCAAGATCAAGAAGGGCAAAGGTTTTGACCTGGAAGATTTCAAAGAGCAGCTCACGCAAATGCAAAACATGGGTGGAGTCGCCAGCATCATGGACAAGATNCCGGGGATGGGCGCAATGCCGCCTGGCGCAGCTAATATGGTTGATGACTCCCAATTTCGTCGTATGGAAGCCATCATCAATTCCATGACCATGCGCGAGCGAGTCAATCCGGACATTCTGAATGGGTCCCGCAAGCGCCGCATTACTCAGGGATCCGGCACCCAAATTCAGGANCTNAACCGACTGCTGAAACAGCACAAGCAGATGCAGAAGGTNATGAAGAAGATGAAAGGCGGCGGAATGGCCAATATGATGCGCGGACTCGGCGGTATGCAGGGTAAAATGGGNCCAGGTGGCATGCCCGGAATGCCCCCGGGGGGCAAATTCCCCCGGTTCTAGGTCGAAAGCNGCGGCGCCAGAACCCCAGTTTTACTACCTTTCCGCGCTTCCAATACAGGCTCAATTGACTTAGAATACCCGCCTTTTTCTCCGGGGGTCAGGGCGTTGCGCCTTGGTATCATCTAGCCCGCTGGATTTAATACACTTTTTTGCATCAGGAACTTTTTATGGTCACTATTCGATTGGCTCGTGGTGGCGCCAAAAAGAAGCCCTTCTATCACATCACAGTGAGTGATAGCCGTCGCGCCAGAGATGGACGCTTCATTGAGAGAATTGGTTTCTTTAACCCCATGGCGAAAGGCCAGGAAGAACGTCTGCGTCTCGATCTGGACAGAATGGCGTATTGGCAGTCCGAGGGCGCTCAAGTGAGCGACCGCGTCAGCAATCTTGCCAAGGATGCGGCCGCGGCTGCTACGACCGAGGCCTGATTTTTACTTAATTGCCTGTAGCGATGAATGTGCAAGCNGCTGCGGCAAATAAACGGGTTGTTCTCGCTAAAATAGGCAGGGTTCACGGAATCAAGGGCTGGTTGAAGCTAAATTCCTTTACCTCGCCCCCGGCAAACATCCTGACTTATGCTGAACTGCATACTGAAGTGGATAACGCGCCTCGGCTCCTGCACATTGACGACAGTAGACAGCAACAAAAGGGCTTGATCGTCCATTTTGAGGGTTTTGACGACCCGGAAACTTCCAGTAGCTTGACTGGCTGCGAGATCTGGGTACCCAGATTAGACATGCCGGCTTTGGAGGCGGGCACTTTCTACTGGCACGAATTGCAGGGCCTGCAAGTGACGAATTTGCAGGGTCAACTGTTCGGCAGCGTGCAGAGGCTGATGGAAACCGGCGCTAACGACGTGCTGGTGGTGGCACCCACTGCGGAGAGCTGTGACACGAGAGAACGCCTGATTCCCTTTCTGCCGGAANGNGTAATCGTGGAAGTCTCACTGCAAGAACAGCGCATTACCGTCGATTGGGATGCGGATTATTTGAGTTAGACGCGGTTTCGCAAAGTTGCGNTGCCAGCGACAACTCGCTTCCGAGGCAAGGGCCGGAGAACGGGCCGAGGGGAACTGACCAGATGCGGGTTGCCGTTGTCACACTGTTCCCCGAAATGTTTTCGGCACTGACGGCGCATGGTGTAAGTAGCCGGGCGGTTAAGGACAACTTGATAAATTTGGCGTACTGGAATCCNAGGGATTTTAGTCCAGATCGACACCGAACGGTTGATGACAAGCTCTTTGGNGGTGGCCCAGGCATGTTGATGAAGACAGAGCCGCTGATCNCCACCATCAANGCGGCCAAAGCCAAATTGGANNANACTGGCGAGACTGCTTGCAGAACGGTCTATTTGTCGCCCCAAGGGAAACCCTTGAATCAGGCGAAAGTGGTTGAATTGGCGCAGNTGGAATCCATGCTTCTNGTCTGCGGTCGTTACCAGGGCATCGATGCCCGGGTTATTGAGGCCGAAATAGATGAAGAGGTTTCGCTAGGGGATTTCGTGCTAAGTGGTGGTGAGTTAGCTGCGATGGCACTGCTCGATGCAGTTATTCGACAGCAACCTGGCGCGCTCGGAGATGATGACTCAGCGCAATTGGACAGTCTGGCTAATGGCCTGCTGCATGCGCCAGAGTACACCAGACCCCAGCAGTTTGAGGGTAGGGCAGTACCAAAGGTGTTGTTGAGCGGCGATCATGCCGCGATTGCGAGATGGCGGGAAAAACAGAGTTTGGGAGCAACCTGGCTTAAGCGTCCGGATTTACTGGAACAGATTGAGTTAAGCCAGGAACAGCAGGAACTATTGGAACAATTTAAAGCGGAGTATCAGGCGGCCAAGTAGGCCCCANCTACTCGGAAGTCAGGNCAGGAGTTTANCAAGATGAGCAAAAATAAGATCATCGAACAGATCGAAAATGAGCAAATGGGGAAAGAACTCCCTGATTTCGGTCCAGGCGATACCGTGATAGTGCAGGTTAAAATTAAGGAAGGCGACCGCGAGCGATTGCAGGCCTTCGAGGGAGTGGTCTTAGGCAAGCGCAATCGCGGCCTTAACTCCTCTTTCACGGTGCGCAAAATTTCCCACGGCGTGGGCGTTGAGCGTACTTTTCAAACCTTCAGCCCACTGGTAGATAGCGTCAAGCTGAAGCGTCGCGGTGACGTGCGTCAGGCCAAACTCTATTACCTGCGTGAACTGACAGGACGCGCAGCGCGCATCTCGGAGAAGCTCGACAAGAAGGCAGGCGAGCAGGCCTGATTACTTCGATTGTTTCCGAGCAAAAGCTGAGTTNAAAATGAGAGGGTTGCNCTAGCAGCCTTCTCATTTTTTGTNTCTGGGGCCATAAAACCGTAAACTGTTNCNTCACNAGGAAACAGGAATTGGTTTCCCCGGTCATCTCAGTGAGTGATTCAATTTGCCGACAATCCTTATTAGGTCAGCTGCATTGAATTCAACAACCCTACCCCATGCTAGCGAGGGGCTTATTCCAGCGAGGCAGAAGACATGAAAAGCACGAATAACCTGNTCCAGATGATCGCGGCACTGCTCTTTGGCAGCCTGTTATTNGCNCAGGCAAGCGCTCAGGGGGATCAATCCTTGCGCGGCAAGCTCGAGCAGGCTATCGAGATAGCCTCGCAAAACACCCTTCAAATCGTGTCGCTAAATCAGACTGCGCTGCCAAATATTTTTGAAGTTGAGCTGAANACCGGNGAGATTCTTTACAGNGATATCTCGGGCGATTACTTGTTCGCCGGTGATATGTACGCGACGACACCCACAGGCTTGATGAATCTGTCAGCCAGCACTCGACAAAAACGTGCATTGGACAAGATTGCACTGATCCCGGAAGAGGAAATGATTATCTTCAGCCCGGAAGAAGTGAAGGCTACGATCACAGTATTTACCGATGTGGATTGCACCTACTGTCGCGCCTTGCACGGCGATCTGGAAGACCTGATGGCCTATGGCATCGAGGTGCGCTACCTGGCGTACCCACGTGGTGGTGAAGCAGCAGCGTCTTACGACAAGATGATCTCGGTCTGGTGCTCGGATGATCGTAAAGAATCNCTGTCGCTGGCAAAAGGGGGNGAGGACTTGCCGCCAGTNACTTGCGAAACACCTATCCTCGAGCATTATCAGTTGGGCAACGAACTGGGTATCAGNGGAACACCAGCCCTGGTGTTTTCAGACGGACGTGTTATTCCTGGCTATTTAGACAGTNAACGCNTGGCGTCCATGCTCAGCCTCAACTAGTCTCGTCAATTAGNACTCAGTCNTGATACCCAACGCCGGTTTTTTCAGTGGGCGCAATGGCTGAGTTTAGCAGTNGNTTNCAGTATAATTCGCGCTTTGGTTTTCTAAGCTGACAGGGATGGATAACCACCTGTCTGGCCAACAAGCGCGAGAGGCAGACCTTGACCCAGCATACACCGANACAACTCAGAATTGGAATTTGCGGGCTGGGTACAGTGGGCGCAGGCACCCTGCGCCTCCTGGAAGAAAATAAGGAAACTATCATCCGGCGCAGCGGCTGTGAAATAGTCGTCACCCATGTTGCCACCCGCACCCCAAAGCCAGAGCTTTGCCAAAACGTAGCCCATCCTGGAGCCGATCCCCTGGCGTTAGCTGCAGATCCCAGCATCGATATCATTGTGGAAACAATTGGCGGCTATGACGTTGCCTTCGATGTAATCAAGACTGCACTGACCAGCGGCAAACATGTGGTGACCGCAAATAAGGCCCTGATNGCGGAAAAAGGGAACGAGTTGTTTGCNCTCGCAAAANAGAAANCTGTGACGCTTGCATTCGAGAGCAGNGTTGCTGGCGGCATTCCCATTATTAAGGCCTTGCGTGAAGGGCTCGCTGCAAATGAAATTGAGTGGCTGGCGGGAATAATTAACGGCACCGGAAACTTTATTTTATCCGAAATGACCGCAAACCAGAGCCAGTTCGCCGATGTCCTGCAAGAGGCGCAAGAGTTGGGTTACGCTGAAGCTGATCCAACCTTCGATGTCGAAGGAATAGATGCGGCGCATAAGCTCACGATCATGGCATCAATCGCATTTGGCATATCTCTGCGATTCGACAAGACGTACACTGAGGGAATTAGCAAGGTCACGCCTGATGATATTAATTATGCCAATGAGCTCGGCTATGAAGTAAAGCATCTTGGTATCGCGCGCAAGACGAAAAGCGGCATCGAGATGCGGGTCCATCCAACCCTGGTGGCTAAATCAAGGCTACTGGCAAACGTTAATGGTGTCGGCAACGCCATACTGGTGNAGGGAGACTTCGTGGGCTCCACGCTGTATAGCGGTCCGGGTGCCGGCGCGGAGGCTACTGCCTCTGCAGTGGTCGCGGATCTTATCGACCTTGCGCGTCAGGTGGTTGCGGGTGCCACAGTTCCAGTGTATCCGGCTCTGGGCTATCGAGATGCCTCCAATGATTCGCCGGTGCTCGCAATCGAAGAGATAGATGCGGAGTACTATCTGAGAATTCCGGTTATCGACAAGGTTGGCGTGATGGCAAAGATTTCTAATGTGCTGCAGGAGCAGGAAATCAATATTGAAGCGATCATACAGAAAGAGGCGGCGAGTAATGAGAGTGTCCCTGTACCAGTATGGCGTTGCCGACACCATTAACGTTTGCCAGTAGCCTTGATTTAGCCACCAGGGT
>NYWC01000074.1 GCA_002684935.1 Gammaproteobacteria bacterium | reverse complement strand
CTCAATTCCTGGGCCAGCGTATCCCGCAGCCATTCGCTAACAATGGCGATTTTCTAATCAACAGTCTCGATAATCTCAGTGGNGGTGCTGACCTGGTCAGCATTCGCAGTCGCGGCACNTACTCTCGNCCATTTACCCGGGTCNTGGAAATGCAGCGTCAGGCTGATGACAGACTGAGAATTGAAGAGGCTGAATTGCTGGATCGGCTGGCGGAAACTGAANCCTCATTGGCGCAACTNAATNAGGNCGAGGACGGTAACCCGCTGGGTCAACTGACCCCAGAGATCCAGNCGGAGATTGATCGCTTCAACAACGAGATGGTGGATACCCGCCGAAAGCTGCGTGACGTGCAGTTCCAGCTTACCGAGGACATCGATGCATTAGGTTCATGGTTGAAGGCAATCAATGCGCTCTTGGTGCCGATACTGCTCACGATAATCGCTTTGATTGCGCACTTTTCCCGGATCAGGCGTCGGCGCCTGGCGTACTAGCGCGCTGCAGTCATCGGGTTCTCGCCACCCCGGTATTATGCCCCGGTAGCGCTCTTGCTGTCGGGTGGATGAGAGGGCAGGTTCACCATGATGTGAGTGCCTTCTCCCGGCTTGCTGCGAATCATCAACTCGCCACCATGTGCCTGTGCGATTAATCGGCACAGGTATAGTCCGAGGCCGAAACCCCCGGTGTTGCGCTGTCTCGAGCTATCTGCTCGATAAAATGGTTCGGTGATCTGATCCAGGTGTTCATCCGGAATGCCTTCGCCCTGATCGATCACCTCGAGAACAGCCCGCTCCCCGTGATATTCCAGCCGCACAGTGATCGGATTGGAATTGCCGTGACGAATCGCGTTATTCAGCAAATTAGTAATCAAGAGGCGCATGCGGAGCCTGTCCATGTAAAACTCGCGGTCTTCTTCCGGGCACTCGATATTGATGCCGGCCTCATAGTCCAGGTATTGCCCAGATACACCCTGAACAAACTCAGAAATAAATACGGGTTCGTCCACCAGAACGGCATGTTCATTGTTGAGGCGTTCTGCTTCCAGCAGGTCTGAAATCAACAAATCAATTTCATCGATATCTTCCCGCANCTGCTCTCTTTCNTCACTTTCNGACATAAACTCAAGGCGCAGNTTNGCTTTNGTGATTGGNGTGCGTAGTTCATGACTAATGGCCATNAGCAACTGTCGCTTCGCTTCAAGCATTGACTGGAGAGAATCTGCCATAAGGTTGATGCTTTCGGTCAGCTCACCAAGTTCATCCTGCCGATTGCTTTCCACNCTGTAGCCAAGGTCACCCTTCTGTATTCTCTCGGCCCCCCGGCGTAGCATTCGAACCGGGGCGAGCAGATTGTTGACCATAAAATAATTCAAAAGCAGAACAATCACCGCCAGGGCCGAACCGACGTAAACAACAAAGAAATTAATACGNTTTTCGTCAAGTGATCTCTGGTAAAGATAGAAATCATAGCCACCTCGGTTTACGCGAATAATGTCTTCGTTATTGATGTTGCGGACTTCCGCATCGGTTGTNAGGTTTCGGCTGAAGATAGAGTTATCCACATCAAGGCGGTAATCAGGGTCGGAGCTCCAGCGCATAATTGGGTTACGAATATTAATCGTCCAGTCCAACTCCTCCGCTAATCGCATCGCGTTGCTTAGATTGGGTGGCGTACCAATGTCTTCGATGATCGACTCTACATTGCGCATGTAAAAGTCAGGGATGGTTTCAATAGTTATCTCACTTTGGTTTATAGAGCGCAGTGAAAGAGAGATGATTAGAAAGAAGCTGACTACGGTAAAACCGAAAATCAGTAGTAAGCGGAAAAAAAGTGATTTTTTTACCTGCTGGACTAACGTTGTCATATTTGCTCGCCGACAAAAGTATAGCCACGTCCCCACACCGTCTTAATAAAACGTGGTGTTTTGGAAGTGTCTTTTAACTTATGTCGTAAGCGACTTACCAGNGTGTCAACTGCACGAGAAAAGAGTTCCGCATCAATTCCGCGCAGTCGGTTCATGAGCTCATCGCGGGTGAAGGTCTTATTGGGAAACTGCATAAAAAGAATGAGCAGTTCATACTCCATAGTGGTCAGGTCCAGCACATCCCCATCGAGTTTGACTTCCCGCCGAGACATGTCAACTTCTAAGCCGTTGATTGGCTTGATCTCGCGAACAGAATTATCATCGCTACTGCGGCGCAGGATATTATGGATGCGTGCCACCAGCTCACGAGGTTCGAAAGGTTTTGGCAGGTAATCGTCTGCACCGAGTTCCAGGCCAACGATGCGGTCGGTGACCTCAGCATGAGCAGTCAGCATAAGAATTGGTAACTGACCAAAAATGGATGACTTGGCGCGTATTTCGCGGCAAATCTCAAAGCCATCTTTTTCCGGCAGCATCACATCAAGAATGAGAAGGTCAGGTTTGGTCTTCTTTATAAGCTCGAAGCCCTTGCTTGGCGTCAGGGCAACATGCACTTTCATATCATAACGCTCAAGATACTGAACCAGGAGCTTGCCCAGTTTTTCGTCGTCGTCGATGATAAGTATTTGCTTCATTTATTAATTTTCCTTGTCACCCAAGCAATAGTACGAATAAGGCTGAGTGAAATCAATCTGCAGCGCCTCCCTATCCGCGCGAAGCGATAGCCGTATTCTATGCTTTCCTATTTTTAGGAGTTTGCTATACCTGTTGGACTAACTGCTACCATTGATGACGCGCGCCAGCCTATCGAATCCCTCTGAGTGCGTGCGTTCATCCAGCATATAAAAAGAAGAAATGATCGCCTGAATGTCTACGTACTGGTAATTTTGAGGTCTGGCTCAGTCGGCGCATAGAAAATGATCGCTGAGATCTTGCGGAAGCAGAAAGTTCTCGAGTTGGAAACTGCGCTCTAGTTCGCAATCCACAAAGGTCTATAGATCGTGAAGGTCGGGCTTGAGGGTAGCATCAATGACCACCAATTCCAGGAAATAAAAAACAGCTAGAAGTCGTGTTTGAATTCGATAACAATCATGAAGATAACCAGCGGGCCCTGATCGGTGACGCACATGGCCTCTTTCAGTGCGCCACATCAGTCTGAGGTGCTATGGTTGCACAGAGTCANCACGGCAGCGTCGAAACCGTCGGATAGCAGCAGAAGATCTTCAGCTCGGCCCTNATGCCAGTTCAGGCTATATCGCTCTTTACGCTGATCGCGCATCACTGCTGAGGGTTTGACCGCCGACAAATCGAACCCTGCCTCTACCAGGGCTTTACGATAGTTTCCGGAGCCTGCGCCCTTATCGACTAGGCGGCTCCCGGTTGGTAATTCGAGCGACTCCACCGGGTGTGAAACGATTCGCTGGTCAGCAATTTGAATGCTGTTATAGCTTGTTCCGATCTGGTCGTAGGGTAGGGTTACTGCAAATCTGAGTGCTGGATAGGATTGGCGAAGATTCNGACAATACCAAATCAAGACAGTGCTGGAAGTGCGCAGNTTTGTCAGGAAAAATGGCTTGAATCTGCCGTAGAAAGACCCACTTTAGTATTNAGCAANCCAGTTTTTGGAGGAATANACTCGTGAAATCCCTGCAANCCGCTTCAGTGTTACTGGCCGCTTTGCTGCTGNCGTTCGCTGCGCCTGTCACNGGCAATGCGCAAGCACAAGATTATGCGCAGTTCAGCACCGATGATGAGGCGAATAATATCGAGGTGTTCAAGCGCACCAGCCCGTCTGTGGTAAATATCACCAATGCGCGCCGGGTCCGCTCATTCTATTCTTTGAATCCCCAGGATGTGCCTCAGGGCAGCGGGACTGGTTTCTTCTGGGATGATAAGGGGCACATTGTGACGAACTTCCATGTTGTGGAGCAGGCTGACCGAGTGTTGGTTACTCTGCAAGATGGCATGACTTATGACGCTATCCCAGTTGGGGTGGCNCCNAACCACGATCTGGCGGTACTGAAGATTGACGTCGAGNACGTTGATCTTGTCCCTATTGAGCCCGGCGACTCCTCCCTGCTGGAAGTTGGTCGCAAGGTGGTGGCCATCGGCAACCCCTTCGGCCTAGATACCACGATGACGGTAGGGGTGGTGAGTGCCCTAGGTCGTGAGATCGATTCGGTCACGCGCCGGAAGATTCGCGATGTCATACAGACTGATGCGGCTATCAATCCGGGCAACTCTGGTGGGCCACTAATTAATAGCCTGGGCCAGTTGGTGGGCGTAAACACAGCAATATATAGTCCAAGCGGCGGCAGCTCCGGTATTGGGTTTGCCATTCCGGCCAATACCGTTAAACGCATCATCCCCGAACTCATCCAATATGGGCGCGTACAAACCCCGATACTGGGAATCAATTTACTCCCCCAGCCGGACTACTATCGCCAGCTGTGGAACCTGAAAGGTGTGATCGTGCTGGATACGGTCGCCGGTAGTGATCCGGAACGTCTTGGTATGCGCGGTTTAAGCAGGGCAGACCGAGGGCGTATTCGCATTGGTGATGTTATCGTCGGTATCGATGGGCAAGATATTCGCAATGAGAACGATCTTGCCGCATTACTTGAGAATCGCAGGGCGGGTGAGACCGTTACGGTAAAGACCCAACGCGACAATCGGTCTCTGGAGTACGAAATAGAATTGCAGGCGCCACCCGTACCCTAGAACCCAAAACCCGGAGTCTCTAACGGCGCTGCAGTTTTTCCCGCGCTTGGGCTACAGCTGCTTTAACTTGCCTCGGCGCTGTTCCGCCGAGGTGATCGCGGGCATTGAGAGAACCTTCGAGAGTCAGCACGTCGAAAACATCTTCGGCGATTTCGGCGTGAAAACCCTGTAGGTCAGATAGCGACAGTTCTGCCAGGTCTTTGTTTGCGGCAATTGCTGCCGCCACAGCGCTGCCAACGATTTCATGGGCATCACGAAACGCCACGCCTTTCTTAACCAGGTAGTCTGCAAGATCAGTAGCGGTGGCATAACCCTCTAAGGTCGCGCTTCGCATGTTTCCTCGCTTACAAATCAGTACTGGCATCATGCTGCTATAGGCATAGAGACAATCCTTGAGCGTATCCAGCAAATCAAACAGCGGCTCTTTGTCTTCCTGATTATCCTTGTTGTAGGCCAGTGGNTGCGACTTCATNAGAGTGAGTAGAGAAACCAGGTGCCCGGTCACACGCCCGGATTTACCACGAATCAACTCAGGTACGTCNGGATTTTTCTTCTGCGGCATGATGGATGAGCCGGTGCAGAAGCGGTCAGGTAGTTCTATAAAATCGAATTGCGCCGAGGTCCANAGAACCAGCTCTTCTGAGAATCGGGAGAGATGGNTCATGATCAAGCTGGCAGCGGCGGCTAATTCGATGGCAAAGTCACGGTCGCCAACCGAATCCAGTGAGTTGGCTGTCGGCGCGTCAAAGCCCAGTAGCTCGGCAGTGTAATTTCTGTCGATGGGGAAAGTTGTACCGGCCAAAGCCGCGGCACCTAAAGGTGACAGGTTTNTTCTTTTACGGCAATCAAGCAGACGCTGGTAGTCACGGTCCAGCATTTCAAACCACGCTAACATGTGATGGCCAAAACTGACTGGCTGCGCTGTTTGTAAATGNGTAAAGCCGGGCANAATAGTTTCGGCCTCGCGTTCGGCGACATCAAGTAGTGCAGCCTGTAGCTCATCGATCTGTGCAGCAACCTTATCTATTTCTGCGCGCACGTATAAGCGGATATCGGTGGCTACTTGATCATTGCGGGAGCGGCCGGTGTGCAGCTTCTTGCCAACATCCCCGATACGCTGCGTCAGCGCCGCTTCGATGTTCATGTGCACGTCTTCGAGACCAACATCCCAATTGAACTTGTCGCTNTCGATGTCNGCCTTGATTGCCTCAAGACCCGAGCTAATNTGCCCGAATTCAGCATCCGAGAGCACGCCGACTTTCGCCAGCATGCGTGCATGGGCGATGGAACCCTGAATATCGTAGCGATACAGGCGTTTGTCGAAATTTACCGAAGCAGTGAATCGCTCCACGAATTCATCCATGGATTCGCTAAACCTGCCGCCCCAGAGTTTGNTGTTGTCATTTTCGTCTTGGCTCATGCTTTTGCTTGTGGTTTTGTATTTGAGGGTCCCGATAATAGCAGGATGAAGAACGTGGAATAAGCGTCTTTTGCCTGCTATTTAACCGAGGGTAATTCCCTCAGACAAATCACCCTAATTCCATTAGAATTCATGTTCTTACACCGAGCGGAATTTTCTATGAACAAGCAGCCATCTCTGCGTATCGCCACCAGGGAAAGCCCCTTGGCGCTGTGGCAGGCGAATTTTGTGAAGGATGCGCTGAACCAACATCATCCCGCGCTGTACGTGGAACTGGTGCCAATGACTACTCGGGGTGACCAGATTCTAGACTCGCCGCTGGCGAAAGTCGGGGGTAAAGGTCTGTTCGTCAAGGAACTTGAGAAAGCCATGTTGGATGGCCGGGCAGACATCGCCGTGCATTCCATGAAAGATGTGCCCATGGAGTTCCCTGAAGGGCTTGGGCTTGCCGTTATCTGTGAACGTGAAGACCCGGCCGATGCCTTCGTATCGAATGACTACCGCTCATTAAAGGAGCTGCCGCAAGGGGCCAGGGTTGGCACTTCCAGCTTTCGGCGCCAATGCCAGCTAAAGGAGCAGCGACCTGACCTTGAGATATTGGATCTGCGTGGCAACGTCGGTACTCGCCTGGGTAAGCTGGACAGCGGGGGATACGACGGCATTATTCTGGCAGCGGCAGGGCTAATCAGGCTCGGNTTGGATGAACGTATTCGAGAGCGGCTTTCTTACGAGCTGAGTTTACCGGCGGGAGGCCAGGGCGCAGTGGGCATTGAGTGTCGTAACGATGATCTGGAAACACTAAACCTGCTCTATTGCTTACATCACAGTCAGACTGCGGCCAGGGTAACCGCAGAGCGTGCTGTCAATGCGCGGCTTGAAGGTGGTTGTCAGGTGCCAATCGCCAGCTTTGCGGAACTGGAGGGTGATAGTCTTAATCTGCGNGCTTTGGTGGGCGCANTAGATGGCTCAGTAATTTATCGAAGCGAACGCAATGGCTCACAGCATGACGCCGAGNGTCTTGGCNTTGAGGTAGCAGAAGATTTGCTAAAGCAGGGTGCCAAGGCTATCTTGGACGCCATTAAACTGGCGTGATTATTCACGTCCTTAACTAATGACAAGTTCCTCTGTGCAAAATGAAATACTTAAGGGACAGGTAACACTTATTACCAGGCCAGAAGCGCAGCAGAATTCCTTGCGCACGGCGATTGAGCGCCAGGGCGGAGAGTGGTTGAGCCTGCCTTTGCTCAGAATAGTGCCGCTCACCGATTCAGATCTGCAGGCTGCGCGTCAGCATGTGCAGGATCTGGATGTCTATGATGTATTGGTTTTTGTCAGTCTGAACGCGGCAAGTCTTGGGGCCGAACTGATCATAGATCTCTGGCCCCAGCTTCCCGTGCAGCAATCTATCATCGCAATCGGAAAGAGCACCGCTAAACTGGTGGCTGACTTGCTCGCCTGTGAAGTAATTTGTCCTGAAGCCGGAAGTGATAGCGAAGCGGTTCTGGCAATTCCGGAACTGCAGCAGCTCGCCGATAAACGCATCGGGATTTTCCGCGGCCAGGGAGGGCGAGAGCTGCTGGCTGCGACATTGCGAGAGCGCGGTGCAAGTGTGGACTACATCGAAGTGTACAAACGTGAGCAAGTGCNGCATGACGCTGCAGATGTTGCAGCATTCGCAGTACCGGACAAGATTGACGCGATCACTGTCCATAGTGGTGAGTCGCTGCAAACATTAGCGGGCTTGCTGAGTACTGCACGCAAAAGTATTNGGGCCATACCAATCGTGGTACCGTCAGCGAGNGTTGCCAANCAGGCNGAGAGGTCAGGATTCAAGCAAGTCGTTAATGCACACGGGGCAGATGACGCAGCCATGATCAAGGCGCTTGAGAGAATTCACCCAGATGCCGACTAACTAACTAGTAGTTGAAAGGTAGCGATAGCGAGCAACGGAAACATCGGTGACAGAACAGACTGAAACTCCAAAAATACTGGACCAGATATCAAAGAGCACGAACGCTAGCACCGGTAGTACCCGCAAGCTGCAGAACGCGCGACGCCGTTTTCTGGTTGTGCTGGTGTTGATACTACCTCTCATTGGCGCGATTGGATTTCTTGGCCATACCCAGTTTCATATGCAGGCCCAATTTTCTAACATGACGACCGAGGATCCAAGGATAGCAGCGCTACAGGCGACCATCCAATCGCAGCAGGCAGAGCTACAGGCATTGCGGGATACGGTTGCCAACCTGCCGACACCGAGTGACAGCCTCGAGTCTGAGTTGCGAACGCTGGAAGCCAGGTTTGGCACTGAGCTCGAGGATTTAAATTCTCAGCTTGCAGAGCTTTCTCTGCAGCGCCTGCAGACCGCTTCGCCTCAGGATTCGCTATGGAAAATTCTGGAGGCGAATTACCTGGCGCGGCTGGCAGCACAAAAGCTTCAGCTGGAAGGTGATATGCCCACAGCCCTCGCGCTTATGCTGCAAGCGGACGCCGCCCTGGTGGAATCAAACAGCAACAACAGTCTGGGTGTGCGCCAGGAGCTAGCGCGAGATATAGAGGCGCTGCGCAATACACCTACTTTCGATCGACAGGCCGTGGTGTTTCGCCTGCAAAACCTGGCAGGCCTAATCGATGGCCTCGACCTGCTAAGCTCCCAGCGCGAGAATTATATGAATCGCCGCAGTGAGCAATCCGAACCGATTTCCATAGGGATTGATGCTGACGGCATGCTGGATTCGGGTCTGGAGTTTCTTGGTTCTGTTTTTGTCTGGCGTAAATGGGAAGACACTCCCGACGCGATGCTGGTGCCAGGGCAGGAGGCCGTGATCAAGCAGAGCTTCAGGCTCATGTTGGAGCAAGCCCAGCTTGCCGTGCTTGGCAGGGACAATGGACTCTATCAGCGCCACATTGATAATGGCATCGAATGGCTGCGCAGATACACACTGTTAGAGTCAGCTTCNGGGCAATCGGTTCTGGCTGAGTTGACNGACCTGCGNAGTCTGGATGTGNATTCGAGCTTGCCTGGCCTTTCGGCTTCCCTGAGCGCCCTGGAGCAGCTCGCGGCCACGGTGCGCTAGAGATGATTCGGCTATTCGTTTNCAGCCTGCTGGCCATTGTAGTCGCGCTGTGGGTCACGCTCTATCTTGGCTTTCCCGGTGATCCCGGCTATATGCTTATAGCCTTCGGCAGCTACACTTTTGAGACCAGTCTGTTTGCCTTGNTGGTGGCGGTGATAGTGCTCTNCCTGCTGGNGCGTCTTTTGTTGCTGCTACTGGACTGGATTAATCCAATGCGGCTGCTGGCTGCAGGTAAACAGATCTCTCACCGGCGCCGAACCCGAAGTAACAGTATCGAAGGCCTGCTGTATTTCACGCGCGGCAGTTGGCAGTTCAGCCTCAATCTCTTGAAAAGGGGCATGAACGAGAAAGACGCCACTGTGATTAATTACCTGGCAGCGGCATTTGCTGCTTATGAAGTTGGAGACAAAGAAGGCGGTATGCAGTTTCTGGACACTGCGGAAGCGAAATTTCCAACCGCAAGGTCAACAATAAACTCATTACGCGCACAGCTATTGTATAAATCTGGTCAGTTGGAGCAGTGTTTAGCGGTACTTGAACAGACCAAGAAAAACTCTCTGAACGACCCTGCGCTGATGACCTTGCTCAAGGATGTTTACGTCAAGCTAGAGGATTGGACGCAATTAGAAGAGCTGCTTCCGGGATTGGAAAAGAACAAGATTATTGATAAGGCAGAGGCGCGGCAGATACATAAGCGCATTTTTATGGAGAACCTTTATAAGTTTCAGGCGGCGGCGGATGCCGAAGGCGAAGAAGGCTTGGGTAAGTTACACAAGACCTGGAAGAAAGCGCCTCAGCCCTATAAGGAAGACGCCAAAGTCGTCAAATACTATGTGGATCTCTTGTTAAAACTGGACGATCAAGAGGAAGCCGCAAAGGCAATAGAATATGCTTTGGGTAAGACATGGCATGTTGAATTGGTGCAGCGCTATGGTGCTCAAGGGATTGGCGACAGCGCCAGGCAACTACTGGTGGCCGAGAATTGGCTTCATTCCCGACCATCTGATGCGGATTTACTATTGAGCCTGGGTCGCATATCTATGCGCAATCAGCTCTGGGGTAAGGCGCGAGAATACTATGAAACAAGTCTTAAGATATCGCCATCGGCCGAAGCTTATGGCGAACTAGGACGTCTGCTGAAACACCTAGGCGAAATAGAAGCGGCTGAGAGTTATCTGAAGAATTACGATGAGCTGGTTGGCACTCAGCTATCCAATCTGCCCATGCCTGAGCCAGACAAGATCACGCACTAAGTCTGGGTCAGTCGTCAATGCCCAGGTCTTTCCACATAGCATCAATACGGGCCTTCACTTCATCCGTCATGGTAATGGTGGAACCCCACTCGCGATTGGTTTCACCTTTCATCTTATTGGTCGCGTCCATTCCCATTTTTGACCCGAGTCCTGCAACCGGTGAGGCAAAATCGAGGTAGTCGATGGGCGTATTCTCAATCATGACGGTGTCTCTCGCCGGATCCATGCGAGTCGTGATTGCCCAAATGACGTCTTCCCAATGCCGCACGTTGACGTCATCGTCAACCACGACGACGAACTTGGTATACATGAATTGCCGCAGGAAGGACCACACGCCCATCATTACGCGCTTGGCGTGGCCCGGATACTGCTTCTTCATGCTGACAATCGCCATTCGATAAGAGCAGCCTTCTGCGGGTAAGTAAAAATCTGTAATTTCCGGATACTGCTTTTGCAGCAAAGGGACAAATACTTCATTTAGTGCCACACCCAGCATCGCGGGCTCGTCAGGTGGGCGTCCGGTATAAGTACTGTGATAAATCGGATCCTTGCGGTGGGTCATCTTCTTCACCGTAAACACGGGGAAGCGTTCCACCTCGTTGTAGTAACCCGTGTGATCCCCGTAGGGACCCTCGTCAGCCATCTCGTCTGGCTCAATTACACCTTCGAGCACTATTTCGGCGCTGGCGGGAATTTGTAGATCGTTGGTCAGAGATTTAACTACCTCAGTTTTACTATTTCTGAGCAGTCCGGCAAAAGCGTATTCCGACAGGGTATCTGGCACCGGGGTGACGGTGGCAAGGATTGTGGCGGGATCGGCGCCAATAGCAATCGATACGGGAAAGCCCTGTCCTGGGTGTTTCTGCTGCCACTCGCGGAAATCTAGCGCGCCTCCTCGGTGGGATAGCCAACGCATGATGAGCCTATTGCGACCGATGACCTGCATTCGATAGATGCCCAGGTTTTGCCGTTCTTTTTCCGGTCCACGGGTTATAACAAGCGGCCAGGTGACCAATGGACCGACATCGCCGGGCCAGCAGGTTTGGACAGGAAGAAAACCAAGGTCGACATCATCTTCCTCAACCACTACTTCCTGGCACGGTGCGGATTTTCGCACCGCAGGTGGCATGTTCAGCACGTTCTTATAACTAGGCAGGCTCTGCCACAGATCGCGCCAACCTTTTGGTGGAGAAGGTTCTTTGAGAAATGCCAGTAAGCGGCCGACGTCTCTTAAACCTTCTAGGTCCTCCTGCCCCATGGCCATTGCAACCCGTTTGGTATTGCCAAACAGATTTGCAAGCAGCGGTACAGAGGAGCCCTTAGGGTTTTCAAAAAGCAAGGCAGGGCCACCCGCACGCAAGGTGCGGTCAGAGATCTCGGTAATCTCCAGATAGGGGTCGACTTCGGCTTTGACCCGCTTGAGTTCACCTGCCTGCTCCAACAGGTGAATAAACTCTCGCAAATCTTTAAATGACATCAGGCTATTAGGATAAGTAGTTAGCGCAGTGTATCACTTGCGCTTCATTGCGTTGAAGAATTCGTCGTTGGTCTTGGTGTCCTTGAGCTTGTCGAGGATAAATTCTGTGGCCTGCACATCCTCCATGGAGCTCAACAGCTTGCGCAGAATCCACATGCGCTGCAACTCTTCTTCGGAGGTGAGAAGTTCTTCACGTCGGGTACCAGAACGGCGCACGTTGATGGCAGGATAGACGCGTTTCTCTGCGATCTTGCGGTCAAGATGGAGTTCCATGTTGCCGGTGCCCTTGAATTCTTCGTATATAACTTCATCCATCTTCGAACCAGTTTCAATCAGCGCGGTTGCAATGATGGTCAGACTGCCGCCTTCTTCTAGGTTACGGGCTGCACCGAAAAAGCGCTTGGGTCGTTCCAGGGCGTGAGCGTCCACACCGCCGGTGAGTACCTTGCCTGAAGAAGGAACGATTGTATTATAGGCTCGAGCGAGACGAGTAATTGAATCCAACAGGATCACCACGTCTTCTTTGTGTTCCACCAGGCGCTTCGCTTTTTCAATAACCATTTCGGCTACCTGAACGTGGCGCGAAGGGGGCTCGTCAAAAGTACTGGCTACAACTTCGCCACGTACCGATCGCTGCATCTCGGTTACCTCTTCCGGCCGCTCGTCAATGAGTAATACGATTAAGCGACATTCAGGGTTATTGCGAGTAATGGACTGAGCGATGTTCTGCAGGATAAGCGTCTTACCTGCTTTAGGGGGTGACACGATCAAACCCCTCTGCCCCTTTCCGATTGGTGCAGAAAGATCTATGACACGTGCACTGAGATCTTCGGTGCTACCGTTACCGACCTGAAGCCCTAACCTTTCTGTTGGAAACAGTGGGGTGAGGTTTTCGAAGAGAATTTTGTTCTTGGAGTTGTCTGGCTTATTAAAGTTGATTTCGCTGATCTTTAGCAGGGCAAAATAACGTTCGCCATCTTTTGGCGGTCTGATTTTGCCGGCTACGGTATCACCGGTGCGAAGATTGAAGCGCCTTATCTGGCTTGGTGACACATATATGTCGTCGGGACCTGCCAAATAGGATGAGTCAGCCGAGCGCAGGAATCCAAATCCATCCTGCAAAATTTCCAAAACGCCATCGCCATGGATGTCTTCGCCGTTTTTCGCGTGTTTCTTCAGGATGCTGAAGATAATGTCTTGCTTACGGGTGCGGGAGACGTTTTCGAGTCCCATTTCGTGTGCGGTATCAACAAGTACGCCAATGGGTTTCTGTTTTAGTTCGGTGAGATTCATAGTTGGGAGTCTTTCAGATTAGATGGATAGGATTCGGTCAGAATGATGCCGCCGAAGCTGATCACGTCTTAACACTTTAAGTGTTAGTCAAATGGATAAATTCTTTAGGAAGATTTTTGCTACTAAAAAAGAAGTTAAAAAATAGCCGGGTTAGTGTCAGGGTATTAGCTCTGGGTGCTTGGACGTGGAATCGCTTTCTCGAGATATCATCAGATTCAGACTTAGCTTTGATTGTTATTCGACAACTCGAAGACAGTTTGAATTTGCAGTGACCTATTTTCATTGNGTTTGGCCACCGTGTATATCTATGAATTTCGCAAACTCACTTGGNCTAGATTCAATACANTCCCGCTCCTCCCGGAGCCCAATAATAAAAAACTGCTAAGGGTTTTCTTGGCGCCTGCTCGGAATGAACCCGTCACGAGTTATCTGTGAGATACCTGGATAATCTATTCAGGAAAAAGTGGTGTCTAGGGATATATACTTATTAGATCAGTAGCTTACTGACCACTAATTCCCATCGCACAGCCACGTCCTGCGGTGCCTCTTAGGTAACGAGACCCTTGCATTAAACGCAATTTAAATAGCGCTGTCAATAAAAGCGGATAGTTGGGACTTGGACAGGGCGCCCACTTTCTCGCCTACTTTCTCGCCATTGTTGAAGAGAATAAGGGCAGGAATACCGCGAATACCATACTTTGGCGCAGTTTCAGTATTCGAATCTACGTCCATCTTGCAGATCTTGAGTTTGCCTTTGTAATCCACAGCAACTTCTTCCAGCACAGGGGCAATCATCTTGCAGGGACCACACCATTCAGCCCAAAAGTCTACCAATACAGGGCCATCGGCCTGCAGCACGTCTTGTTCAAAGCTACTGTCTGAAGTGTGAACGATGTTGTCGCTCATAGATAAATCCTTATTTGTTCAGTGGTCTTTTGTGAATAATCGGTTACGAATAACCGGGTGGACTAGCAGTTCGAGCGGGCCAGGCTGCAGCGAGGCACAATCTGTAGGAACGTAATAATAAGGCCAAAACCGAACGATTCAAGGCTTAACCCTGATATCCTCGGAAATCTCCCACCCGATGCAACGTCCGGCCCGTGTGGCTAGCCTTCTTGCAACAACTTGCCAACATGCTTTGCAAAGTAGGTGAGGATGCCATCAGCCCCGGCCCGCTTGATGCTGACAAGGGATTCCATGGCTACGCTGTCGGCATCCAGCCAGCCGTTCTGGAACGCCGCCATATGCATGGCATATTCACCACTGACCTGGTAAACGAAAGTAGGCACACCAAATTCGCGCTTTACCTGGCTGACGATATCCAGGTAAGGCATCCCCGGTTTTACCATTACCATGTCTGCGCCCTCGGCCAGGTCCAGAGCGACTTCCTGCAGGGCCTCATCGCTATTGGCAACATCCATCTGGTAGTTGTACTTATTGCCGCTGCCCAGGTTGCTGCTGGAGCTTACGGCATCTCGAAACGGGCCGTAGTAGGCGGAAGCATACTTGGCGGAATAGGCCAGTATCCTGGTGTGAATCTCGCCGCTTTCTTCCAATATCTGCCGGATCGAGCCGACTCTGCCGTCCATCATGTCTGAAGGTGCCACGATATCGGCGCCAGCCTGTGCGTGTGACAAAGCCTGCTTGCACAAGACTTCCACCGTCGCTTCATTCAAGACATAGCCAGTTGCATCGATGACGCCGTCCTGTCCATGAATGGTATAGGGATCAAGGGCAACGTCCGTGATTACACCCAGTTCAGGGAATTTGTCCTTGAGTGCCTTGACTGCGTTCTGGACCAATCCATCCGGATTGAAGGCCTCGCTGCCGTCTAGGCTCTTGGCGGACTGTCCGAGAGAGGGGAACAGGGCGATTGCCGGGATGCCAAGACTCATCAGTTCTTTAGCCTCTTCAAGCAGGAGGTCGATGCTCAGGCGGTGCATATTCGGCATGGACTCGATGGCTTGTTTCTCGCCGCTGCCTTCAACAATGAAAACCGGAAATATCAGGTCATCTGCGGTCAGGCGTGTTTCCCGCATCATGCGGCGACTAAACTCGTCGCGACGCATTCGGCGCATGCGTGCGGATGGAAATCCTCGATCGGTGTCAAAACTGGGCACTGTGGTCTCACTTATCGCCGACTGGATTGGTCGGGGTTACTTGTTATCTTGGGGTTGAAGCAGGATGATAGCGCGGGCTGGCGTTAACTGTCGCCGCTAATTGGCTTATACCGGCGTTATAGCATAAGTATTTTTTGGTGCAAGGAAATAGTCTACAGGAAATCAGGTCTTGTTGTGCATTGACAATGATAGGGATACGTGGGCTTGAGCATCTTTGGCGGATATATGATTGGTACCTATCTCTGCGACATGCCGTAAACCCGGCCCAGCCACCAATCACGGATTGGTGTCGTTCGGCTGCGCAAGAAGCTTTCGCTTTTAAAAAGGCTTGCCTCACCCATGGGGGCTCGGTGACCGTATCCCTGCGGGCAACAGTCGCTTAGACAAATACCAATCACATATCCTTGGGTGATGCGGAAATTTTTGAAGAGTAGGTAAAGTGAAAAAAACCAAAGTAATTATTGTCATCNCGATTATCGCGGCGCTTGGNAGTTTCTATGTGTTCGACCTNGGACNATTTATTACCCTAGAGTTTGCGCAATCGCAGATTACGACCTTGCAGGAGTTCAGGGACGAGAACTTCTTTCTTACTGCGGCGGTTTATTTTGTCGGGTATGTCGCTGTGGCGGCACTGTCTTTGCCGGGTGCGTTGATCGTNACTTTGTTGGGAGGTGCAATCTTCGGTTTGCTGTGGGGNCTGTTTCTGGNTTCATTTGCAAGTTCGATTGGTGCAACCTGCGCATTTTTNGCTTCTCGACTGTTATTGCGCGACTGGGTGCAATCCCGCTTTGGGGATTACCTGGCGCCTATTAACAAAGGCATAGAGAAAGACGGCAACTTCTATCTCTT
This sequence comes from Gammaproteobacteria bacterium, assembly GCA_002684935.1. Taxonomy (GTDB): domain Bacteria; phylum Pseudomonadota; class Gammaproteobacteria; order Pseudomonadales; family Pseudohongiellaceae; genus UBA9145. The sequence continues at coordinate 9,211 of NYWC01000074.1, read as the reverse complement.
TAGTATCCGTATGGTGCCGTTGTTTCCCTTCTTTATGGTCAATCTGTTGATGGGGCTCACGCCGATTCCGGCGCGCTCCTTCTATAGCGTCAGTCAGGTCGGCATGCTGATGGGAACCGCAGTTTACGTAAATGCGGGGTCTGAATTGGCACAGATAAGTTCCCTGTCCGGCATNGTTAGCGGCCCGGTGATTTTTTCACTGGTGTTGCTNGGCGTCTTTCCCCTGGTGGGNAAACTGATCGTAAACACGCTACAGAAAAACAAGATCATGAAAGGTTTTGTGAAACCGAAGTCGTTTGACGCCANTGTGGTCGTAATCGGCGGCGGTTCTGCTGGACTAGTNTCAGCCATCATTGCGGTTGGAGCCAAGGCCAAAACAGTGCTGGTAGAAAAGCACAAGATGGGAGGGGATTGCCTGAATACGGGCTGTGTGCCAAGTAAGTCGATTATTCGCAGTGGTCGAATCATGTCCTATATCCGACGTGCTAGGGAATACGGACTGACCGATGCCTCGGCTGCCGTGGATTTTCCAGCCGTGATGGATCGTGTGCAGGGAGTAATCAAAACCATTAAGCCTCACGACTCGGTCGAGCGTTTTACTTCGCTCGGCGTCGAGTGTGTGCAAGGTAATGCTTATATCAAATCACCTTTTGAGGTCGAAGTGGATGGGCGCACTATCACTACCCGTTCGATTATTGTGGCCACCGGTGCGTGTCCCCTGGTGCCGCCTATTCCTGGGCTGGAAGACGTGGCTTATCTCACTTCCGATAGCATTTGGGAATTAAGGGAATTACCTAAGCGTTTGCTGGTAGTGGGCGGTGGGCCAATTGGCTGCGAGTTGGCCCAGGCCTTCAGTAATCTTGGTGCAAAGGTCACCCAAGTGGATATGGCATCGAGGATCATGCCCAGGGAGGACCCTGAAGTCTCCGCTGCGGTGATACAGCAGTTTGAAAAAGGTGGCATTAATGTACTTACCGACCATCGTCTCACCCGATTTTTTAACAGCAACGGCGTCAAATCCATGGAAGCCGAGCATCATGGTAAATCNGTNACCGTAGAGTTTGATGAAGTGCTATTGNCCATTGGCCGCAAACCGAACACCGAGGGCTTTGGACTCGAGGAACTGGATATGCCGCTGACGCCGTCAGGAACCATCGAGATCAACAACGCCATGCAGACTGCGTATCCAAATATATTTGCCTGTGGTGATGTGGCAGGCCCTTACCAGTTTACCCATATGGCATCTTTCCAGGCCTATTTCGCCGCGCTCAACTCTCTGCTCGGTGGCATCTGGCAGATGAAAGCTAACTACCGGGTAGTGCCCTGGGCGACATTCACAGATCCTGAAGTCGCGCGGGTTGGACTGAGTGAGCAGGAAGCCAAGGATCGCAATATTTCTTATGAAATTACGCGCTATGAGTTGGATCATCATGATCGCGCTTTAGCAGACGGCGAGGCCCATGGATTCGTGAAGGTGCTTACGGTGCCAGGCAAGGACAAGATTCTCGGCGTCACGATACTGGGATACCACGCCGGAGAACTCATTGGCGAATTCGTTTTCGCCATGACCCACGGCATGGGTCTGAAAGAAATCTCGGCGGTTACTCATATCTATCCGACGCTGTCGGAGTCCAACAAGTTCGCGGCCAATGCCTGGCGCAGTACACGGTTACCCGAGAAGTATTTTCCCATTATCGAGAAGTTCTTTCGCTGGCAGCGAGGCGCTGGATGAAGTTAACCAGCTGATGGGTCAGGTGAAGCGAGATGGTGCTGGGGCGATAGAAGATCTCTACTTCACCAATTTTGCCGTTCAGTAGCGATGGGCAGGGCCGTGAACCGAAAATCAGCCTTCATTCCAGGCGGTCAAGTAATCGTCAAAGCTGATCTCATCAGCTTCCTCGATTTCCCTCTGCATTTCTATCGAGCGCTCTCCGGCGGCCATAAACCGCGATACCGTGGCCTGATCAAGATCGCTTTGCTGGAAGTAATTCCTGATCTTTCTTGAATTTTCTATCGAAAAATCAAAGAAAGACAGTTGGCCCTCTTTCATATCCTTGAGAATCTGGCCAGAAGGCGTTAGCTCGGAGTCTTTAACCTTGGCCATTTGCGCGGCAACTGAATTGCTGTAGGCGCTGGCGCCGTGGCTCTTATCTAGCAGTGCGGCGCTATGTTCGATATCTTCTACCAGTGCTCCTGCCCAGTCTCTCAGCTTCAGGGCCTTGCCTTTACGCTTTAGCTCCAGTTCAGAATCACGGCCCTGTTCCACAACCAGCGTCAGATTGTTGGCAACCTCGAAGAATTCATCCTTGTTGCACTCGGGACTGTCGCTGAGTAAACAGTGCAGTAAGAAACTATCAAGGAATCTGACTTGTTCTGCGTCGATTCCAAGCGGCAGGTAAGGGTTCAGATCCAGCGCTCGCACCTCAATGTATTCAATACCCTCGTTCATTAGGCCATCAAGCGGCCGGGTGCCACTCGCTACGTTACGCTTGGGTCTAATGGTTGAATAAAACTCGTTTTCCAGCTGCAGCAGGTTAGTGTTGATCTGCAGATATTCGTCGCCTTGCTTCAGCCCCAGTTCTTCATACTCTGGAAAGGGCGTGTTGATGGCATTGTGCAAACACTCTACATAAGAGCCGAGCTCGTTATAGCAAACGAAGAGAGATTTTTGCGCTTCACTCTTGTAGCCAAGCCGTCCCATACGCAGGCAAGTCGCATTGGGAAGGTAGAGACTCTTGTCGTCAAACTCTTCAAGACTATGCTCTCGGCCCTGCACGAAGCACTTACTCGCCGCCGGAGACGCACCAAACAGATAAACCAGTAGCCAGGAGAAGCGGTGAAAATTACGAATCAGGTGCAGGTAGCGAGAGGTTCTAAAATCCTGCAGGGAATCTTCGTTGCCGCATATCTTCTTGAACGGCTGCCAAAAAGACTCCGGCATCGAAAAGTTGTAATGCAAACCGGAAATAACCTGCATCAGGCTGCCATAGCGGTGGTGGAGGCCGCTGCGATAGAGCGTCTTCATCCGGCCAATGTTTGAAGAGCCGTATTGAGCCAGCGGTATTTCCGTATCTGACTGCAACGGACAGGGCATGCTCGCTACCCATAGAAGCTCATCTTGCTCAAGGTTCTGCATGGTGAAGCGATGAATGTTCTCCAGCATTCCCAGACATTTATCAAGATCAGTGTAGGCTGGGGTAATGAACTCCATCAGGGATTCTGAAAAATCTGTGGTGATGTAAGGATTAGTGAGCGCGGAGCCCAGTGCGTCAGGATGTGGCCCGAGCGAAATNCTGCCTTCTGGAGACACCCGCAGACTTTCCTTTTCGATGCCGCGTTGGACGGCGCCCCAAGCCGAATCAAATTCAAATAACTGATAGCGGCTNAGGCTTGCTTCAATGGACTTAGTCATGTGCTCCTTTACAACACATTGCCTGATTNCTCTCGGTGAGTGCCACTGCAATAACGTAGCAAAGACATGGTGCTGACTAATTCGNNTTNGGCATTATGACAAATAACCCAGTCGCTGCGAACNACNGATTTCTTCGCGTTTGCCGGCTTAANTGCCTTCGCCCTGCTTGAAGCGATGGATCATTCTGCGTTGCTTCTTATTTGGCTTGCTGGGTGATGGCCAGTGATTGGGTTGAGACTTGCGCTGTTCTGCGAACAGTTCCCGCTTTGCGATACTCTCCTTGGTCTCCTCATAGAGCGCTTGTGCCTCAGGCGCACTGCGCCGTTGCTCAGACAGCCTAGCGACTACAACCACTTTTTCGTCAAAGCCCTGGCGCAGGGTGATCACACTGCCAAGCGTGATTTCCTTGCTGGGTTTGCTCCTTGCCCCTTCACACTGCACCTTTCCACCTTCAATCGCCTTCTTGGCGATGGCGCGGGTCTTGTAGAGGCGGGCAGCCCAGAGCCATTTGTCGAGCCGCACTTTAGTCAGGGGTTCTGAGGTTTTATTTGGCATATCTGGGATTGGTCGTTTAGTCGGCGTGATTGGTGCTCGGTCTTTCAGCTAGTCTCGAGTTTGCGTGGAATCATGTGCTCAAAGTCTTCCACCTAGGGGAACTCAGCCGCAGCCACCGGGGGAAGTTTGCTGTCAGGTCGCTTGATGGCCCATAGGTGAGCAATACCTTCGCGCTGTGCCTGTCGCAAAACCTGTAGATTATCATCGAACAAGGCCGTGCGCTGCGGATTATAAGGTTCGAGGGATTGCAAAGACGCCCAAAAGCCATGGTTTTCTTTGGCCAGCTGGAGACTATGGGAGCTGATGCGCTGATGGAAGTAGTCGGCAATGCCGGTATGACGCATTTTTAGATCAAGGCTGATGGGGTGCGCATTGGTTATCAGCAGCACCCGTTTATCCAATGCCAGCAGCATATCCAGCAGGCGTTCCACGTTGGGCCGGACCCTTATTTTGTCGGTAATCGAGTGCTTGAGTTGCGGAATATCCAGCTTGAGCTCTTCCTGCCAATAGTCGATGCAGTACCAGTCCAGCGTGCCATGCACCTGAGAATATTTAAGTTTGACGTGTTCCCGGGCTTCCTCCTCGGAGACACCATGATGTTCACTGAAATGTTGCGGGACGAGGTGTAGCCAGAAGTAATTGTCGAAATGCAGATCCAGTAGCGTGCCGTCCATGTCGAACATCACGGTGTCTATCTGGGACCAGGGTGGCATAGCGGAGTTCTCCAGGGAGCGGGTGTCTAATGCAACCGGCACTGCAAATTGCGAGCGGCAATACGCGTGACGCTTTGAAATAACTGGTGCTTGATGCACCATGAGGATTACATATTTACTGTTCCGGAGGAAAGTGAAATGGAATTGTCAGAACGGCTGCGAAAAATGCAGCAGATCGCCAGTTCTGCCGGCAAGGAAATTCTCTCCGTCTACGAAGATAGTCGACCAATCGACGTCACGGTAAAGGCTGATAATTCTCCGCTCACTGAAGCAGATCGCCGGGCCCATAGTGTGATTGTGGAGCAGCTGGCGGCCCTGCCCGAGAAGTATCCGATATTGTCCGAAGAAAGTGATGCGGTTTCTTTCCAGCAGCGCAGCGGCTGGGAGACTTATTGGCTGGTGGATCCTCTGGACGGCACCAAGGAATTTATAAGCCGCAACGGTGAGTTCACGGTAAACATCGCATTGGTTGAGAGTGGCATCGCCCGGGCAGGTGTGGTGCATGTACCTCTTTCTGGTGACAGTTACATTGGCGAGCTTGGTCAGGGTGCCTGGAAGCTTGCTGGCGATGAGTCACCCCAGCCGCTGCTACCCACCAGCCTAGATTCGAAGTCTCAGCATTTACGAATTGTTGCCAGTCGCAATCATCGAGGTCCGGATGTAGATCGCATCATCATGGCGCTAGAGCAGGATTTCGAAGCGGTCGAGGTAGTAAGTATGGGCAGCTCCCTGAAATTTTGCCTGCTGGCAGAGGGCAAGGCAGATGTCTATCCGCGCCTTGCTCCCACCAGCGAGTGGGATACTGCAGCAGCTCACGCGGTGCTGCGCGCTGCTGGTGGCGATGTGGTGACGACGCAATTTGTGCCATTGCGCTATAACCAGAAATCGGAGCTCCTCAATCCTTTCTTCATCGCGGTGGCGGATGCCAGCTTCGACTGGCGGACAAGGCTTGCCCNGGTGCTGACTGACTGAGACCCCGGCTGGATGAACCCGTGCACCGGGGCTTACCCAGTCCTGCTGACCTCTTTTTCACCGGTGCCTCTACTAGACACTCCGTTGCAAACGCGCTAGCGTCCGCGATCTGGTGCCGCCGTTGGCAGGACGAATTTAGGACTAAACAAAGCAGGGCTATGGATCATGAGTGTTAGATTCTCCTCAATATTAACGTTCACTTTACTGCTGGTCGCGTGCGGAGAGTCGCCACCAGCCGTCTCTGAGCCTACTCCAGGGCTGGTCGCAGTCATCTCCGAGACTGAGCGTCTTAATAGCTGGCTCGATGAGCAGTATGAAGAACAGCTTGAATTCAGCCCGCAAACCCGCAGTGTGCTAGGAGACAAGACCGGCTACGATCAGCTTAATGACGCGACTCTGGAGGCTCAGGATCGCGTGCTTGAGTGGCGCCGCCAGAGTGTTGCCGCCATGCGCAGCGAATTCGACTACGACGAATTGAACGAAGACGGCAAGCTTTCCTACGACATGTGGGAGTTCACGCTGGAGCAAGCCCAGGCGGCTTATCCTTACCGTAATTACGGATATATTTTCGGGCGTGGAGGCCCCCACGCTTCCCTCCCCAGTTTCATGATCAGCTTTCATGGTATAGACGACGAGTCAGATCTTCAGGCATATCTCTCGCGCCTGCAGCAAATCGACCGTGTGCTCGGCGATCTGTTGGACCGATCAAGTCAGCAGGCCGCGGATGGGATCCGCCAGCCTCGATTCAACTATGAGTTTGCGCTGTCGGAAATTGGCCGGGTCACGGCCGGAGTGCCATTCAGTACCAATGACAGCTCGCCAAACTCGCCGATCTGGGTAGACCTGCAGGGCAAGATCGATGCAATGGTGGAGAACTCGGTGCTGAATTCTGATGCAGCTCAGGAGTATCTGACCCAGGCCAGAGAGATTCTCTCCGGGGAAGTGTTGGCTGCCTATGATGAGGTGCGTGCCTGGCTGGAGCAGGATATTGCCAATGCCAGTGCAGAGCCACAGGGTGTCTGGGTTCTGCCGGATGGGGAAAACTATTACAACCAGCGCCTCGCTCGCATGACCACGCTTGAGTTAACTGCCGATGAGATTCACAACATTGGGCTGTCAGAAGTTGAACGCCTGTTAGCAGAGATGGAAGCAGTCAAGCAACAGACAGATTTCGAAGGCACACTGCAGGAATTCTTTGTCTATGTGCGTGAGGACAAGCAGTTCTACTACGCCAACACCGACGAAGAGCGCCAGGAATATCTCGATGTCAACAATGAGTACTTGGACTTCATTGGCGAACGATTGCCTGAATATTTTGGCCGCTTGCCTAAGGCGCCATTGGTGGTAAGACGGGTCGAATCGTTTCGTGAACAAGCAGGTGCGGCCCAACACTATCGACAGGGCGCACCCGATGGCTCTCGCCCTGGTGTCTTCTATGCTCACATGAGCGACATGTCGACACTGGCCAAGTGGCAAATTGAAGACATTGCCTATCACGAAGGTAATCCTGGGCACCACATGCAAATCTCCATTCAGCAGGAACTAACGGATGTTCCGCGTTTTCGCACCCAGTACCGAACCACTGCCTATACCGAGGGTTGGGGTCTTTACTCGGAATGGCTGGCCAAGGAGATGGGTGGTTTTCAGGAACCCTATTCAGACTTTGGCCGCCTCGCAGGGGAGATCTGGCGCGCAGTCCGTCTGGTGGTAGATACTGGAATACACTCCAAGCGTTGGAGTGAGGAACAGGCGGTACAGTACTTCCTCGACAACTCACCCATTCCTGAAGGTGCGGTGCGTTCTGAAGTTAAGCGCTATTTCTCCAATCCCGGTCAGGCGACCGCCTACAAGATTGGTATGCTGAATTTTCAGGAGGCGCGCGCCAATGCCGAAGCGGCACTGGGTGATGCTTTTGACATACGGGAGTTCCATGATGTCGTGCTTGGTGCCGGCGCAGTGCCCATGCCGATGATGCATGCCAGGGTAGAGCGCTGGGTAGATGAAAAACTTGCGGCCAACTGAAATTAGGACAGGGGATTGAAAAGTGAGCATGGTGAAATCAGTTAAAGCATTGAGCATCGCGCTGGCAGTGACAGCTGGCAGCAGTTATGCCCAACTTCTGGAAATCGCTGCGCCCGAAAGTGTCGGCTTTTCTTCTGTCGGTCTGGAGGCGGTAACTGCCAACCTGCAGGGGCACGTTGACAACGGTGATATTGCCGGAGTGGTAGCGGCGGTTGCCCGAGACGGCAAGATTGTTTACTACAAAGCGCTGGGCTTGTCGGATATCGAACAGGTTGCTCCTATGCGTGAAGACGCGCTGTTTCGCATCTATTCCATGACCCGGGAGATCACTAGCGTTGCTGTGTTGCAGCTCTATGAACAGGGCAAGTTTAAAATGGATGAGCCTATCCAAAAATACCTGCCTGAATTTGCGACGCAGCGAGTTCTGATGGATTCCGAGAGCACCGATGTTTCCCAGACGCGCGAGCGCGTGGGTGATATCACGGTGGCGCAACTCCTTACCCATACATCGGGACTGGGCAGCAGGAGTTCGAGCCTTTATCGAGAGCAAAGAGTGCGTGACAAAAATTACACGCTGGATGAAATGGTAAAGAAAGCAGCAAGTGTCCCTCTTTTCCATAACCCCGGCACCGAATTCCGCTATGGCATTCATGCGACTATATTNGGTAAGTTGATTGAAGTCTGGTCCGGTGTACCTTTAAACGAATATCTGCAGGAGCAAATATTTGAGCCCCTGGCGATGGGTGACACTATGTTCTGGGCTGACGGNGANAATGCGAATCGCCTCGTTGAACTGTATCGACCTACNGATGGTCGCCTGTTGCCATACCAGATTGAAACCGTGCCNTGGACTATGCGCCCGCGCCTGATGGAGGGGGGTGTGGGTCTGCTATCTTCAGTAATGGATTTTATGCACTTTTCCCAGATGGTCCTGAACAAGGGTGTGCTGGGCGGCAACCGGATACTTGAGGAAGACACGGCGGAACTCATGTATCAAAACGCGGTGCCGGATCAGGCCATGCCGATTGGCGACCGTGGCTACTGGTCTGGGTCAGGCTGGACCCTGGGGGGGTTCAACCTGGTGATGGACCCCGACACCTATAGCTATCCGGTGTCTGAAGGCACGATATGGTGGGACGGCTCGGCGGGCACGCGCTATTTTATAGATCCAGTTCAGAACACCGTGACTGTAATCATGGCCCAGGTCTCCCCTTCCCGGGGCGGTGGTTTCCGAGAAGATTTCACCCGCCTCGTAGAGGCTGCCATAGTGGAACGCCGCTAGCGCAAAAAATGCAAGTTTCTCAGCAACCGAGCTCAAGCTTGGGCATCTAATTTGAATATTGATGTGCTTTGAAGAGAGCAAGGGCTCCGTTGAATCAGATTCTAGGGACACGGTAATGGTCATAAAGGTCGAGGGCCTGGCAAGGCACTCAGCCGCATAATTAGCATACTGGCTTCATATTCCAGAGCGCCTGTCAATTTCAAATAGCTAGCATTACACTGCTAATTACTCGCAACAGGTTCTGCCATGCCCGTC
>NYWC01000073.1 GCA_002684935.1 Gammaproteobacteria bacterium | reverse complement strand
GGCCGGGTTTGTGCTGATGGTTTGATTTCAACTAGAAGAGGGCGGCCGCTTGTAGTTCTTATGGTGAGATCCATATAATATCTATGAGGCTTATTATCGGTTGCACATATATAACCAATTACAGTTTCTTCTGAGTTCCACCATTTAACCCATGTTGCTTTCGTATCTAAGTATCTAAACGCATTGCGTTCCCATAATGATCGATAACGTATTGTATTTGGATTACCTTTATACTTCTCTAAGTTCTTTGGCTTCCAGGAACCAGAATATGTCTTTTTCATACAACTATTTATACAAATCATTATAAATAACTATATAACGAATACGAGGATCAATTATGGCAACATCAGCCAGCGAAATGTATAAACAATACGAACTTTATCAGGAAGGCAGAAATGCCTTTCGTGAACCCAATTTTGGACGATCTGGTGGAGGTGCATTTAGAACTGGAACGGAATTTTCATTAAAATATCCACAGACTGTTGGAGAATCTCTTTCAGGAAATGTTGTAAATTATAATAGTAATCAATCAAGTGTACATGCAAAAAATATGGCAAAAAACCATATTGATAAAGAGGCTGCTGAGCCATTTGTATTCTTTGAATTTATGAGTGTATTACCTAAAGATAAGTATAAACTATACAAAAGCTTTTATAAGAGAGATGGAAAACCTAAATTATCTGACGTGACTGATGCTAAACCTATGAATTTTGCCAGTGCTGCCCAAATTGAAACAGCATTACTTGGAAATACTTCTGATTTGACAAGAACTGTTAGCAACATCAAAGGTGAATCTGTTGAAGAGAAAGTAAAGGCTGGGTCTACTATAGAACAAGCTGCTTCTGCAGCATCAGAGAAAGGATTTATGAAACCGGTATTACGAGAGTTTAAAGGTTCCATAGCAATGTATATGCCTACTGATATTCAAATAAATGATACTTTTGTATATAATGAACAATCACGAAAAACTTTTGGAACATTAGAAAGTGCTCTTAAAGGAGAGATACAGGCAGAGAGTGCTACATCATTAGCTATAACAGGTGGAATGATTGCAGCTGGTAGTACCCTTGGATTTTTAGCAGAAAAGTTTAGTAAAGGAGCGACAAGCACTTTTGGAAAATTTGTCGGCGATAAAGGTACTGAAGCTGGTGGTTTTCTTGGTGCAGCTGGAACTGGTATTGTTCTTGATGAATATCAAAGATCTTCTGGTAAAGCAACTAATCCGCATGAATATATGGCATATGGATCAACTGGTTTAAGAAATTTTTCATATACATTTACGTTTTTACCAGATAGTAAAAAAGAATCTGATGAAGTTGTAGAAATTATTAAACAATTTAGACATGCTGCTCATGCTTCAGTAATCGATGGTCTTAAAGTACAAGTTCCTGAGCATGTTATAGTAACACACCACGGCGCAGGAAATATGATTCAGTTGCCTCCTCTTGTTATTGAATCAGTTAATGTTACATATAACCCAAATAATGCATCATACTTTATGGAAGGTAATAATCCAGTTGAAGTTGGATTGAATATAACATTAAAAGAGATTGTTCCAATTTATAAAGAAGATATCGACGGAGGTTTCTAATGTATTTTGCAAATATACCTAGTGTAGCAATTGATGTAGATGGATCTGGTAATTTAGATGCATTAAAAAATTTAACTGCACGTGCTAAAGTAAGTGATGAATTATTAAATAGTGGTGGTTTCTATCGAACTACAACTGTTATAGATGGTGAAAGGCCAGATCATCTAAGTAAACGATTATACAATACTGAAATTTATCATTGGACATTTTTAATACTTAATCCTCAAATTAAAAATATATGGGATGATTGGCCAATGAGTTCAGNACAATTACTAGATTATGCCACAAATAAGTATCAATACTTAGCTGCTGATACCGATGATGACTTAAACAATAAATTTACAGTTGGCGAGACAGTGACTGGNTCAGTCTCAGGTGCTAAGGGTGTTGTAAAAGAAATACATGTTAATTTAGGTTATGTCACGATTGAATTAACATCTGGTACATTTACTATAACTGGTGAAACGATTAATGGTGCAACCTCTGGATCGTCAGCTGCATGTAACTTTATTAAGTCACAAGCTTATGCACCGCATCACCACAGAGATACATCTGGTGTTCGAGTAAAACGTAGTAATGTAACAGTTCCTTATACATTACTCGATTATGAGACAGCTATTATGGATCAAAACAGGCAAATTAAAACTATTAAACCTGAACATATAAACACTGTAGCACAAGCGTTTATATCATCAATGGCATAATATGTTAGTCGACTCTTTTAAAGTAATAGCTGCTAGTACTGATATTACTGATATGGTATCAGGCATGTCTTTCTTTGAAAGTATAGATGGTATGGTAAAAGGTAATATACAAATGCTTGACGGTAGAAACTTTTTTGATGAAGTAATTGCCTACCATGATCGATTAATTCCACTTGCTCTTGAACTTGCATATTTAAATGAAACAATATCTATGACTTTTATGATTGATGGCATTAATCAAATGCAAATATTTAAAGCTGAGAAGTCATATGTAATGCATTTAATTAGTCAAGAAGAATTTAGTTTAAAATTAACTGATATAAATGCTGTATTTAATGGCACTGCTAACGATGTTATGGAAGGTATATTTATAGCTGGTACTGGTAAAGATAGTAAATTAATAGTTAATACGTTATCTACAACAAAAGGAAAATATATTGTTCCACATATACCGGCAATTGATGCCATTGCAAATGTTGCATATGTAGCAATAGATGCTGAAGATACTGGGTTTTATTTTTATCAAAGATTCTGGGATCAGGGAAACTGTAGATTTGCATCGCTCTATTCAATGTCAATAGATTTTCATACGCTTGGAGGTGATAAGTTTAAAATATCTAATAAGAATATTACGTTAAAAACATTAGAAGAAGGTCATGATAGAAAACAAGGTGCTGCTAATTCTTTTGAATTAGAAGAATATNGNATGCATCANAGCGATAAACTTCGTAGAGGAGAATATGGAAATATTCTTCATCACGTAGAATTAGATAAAACTAATATAAAGAAACTTCCTCGAATGGCAAATACTNGTGGTTCTATATCATCAAGACATAAAATATCAGAGCTTATATATGGTCGACCAATTACTATACCACCTGGCCCGCACTCTGATGAAGAACCAGAAACGTATCAACAAAGATCGTTATTTCATGAGGTTGATTCACCTACTACTCAAGCTGCAATAAATTTAAGAAAAAAAATATACAATAATACTATTATGGTTCGTGGTATGGCGCCATCTCCGTATTTAGGAGCTGGTAAATCTGTTCTTTTAGAATTGGGTGGTTCAGATATTGCATCAAGTATATCTNATGGAGCATATATTGTAGCTAATGTAAATCATATATTTACAAGATCAGATGATGGCGGTGGACTAGATTATATTCAAAATGTTAAACTATTAAGAGAGTACGCATAATGTATCAGTTTGGTGAAGTAAAAGATATTAATGACCCAGAAAAACTCGGAAGGGTAAAGGTAAGTGTATATGGTTTTCATGATGATATACCAGTAAAAGAACTTGGGTGGTCAAATGTAGTTATGCCTGCAAATACACCGGCAACACTTGGCCAAGGACATTCGGTTAATTTAAGAGAAGAAGTATTATGGAAAACAGGAGATCTTCTACCTAATCCAATAACTTCTCCTGCTCCAGAATTTAAAGTGATTACTGATGTTGCACCTGATTATACTTTTGATGTAGGCTCAAGTGTTCCAAAAACAGGAGATATAAGAGTTCAAGGCAGTCTAGTTTGTGGCATGTTCCTTGACCCTGCTCAGCAAGAATTTTTAGTTGTAGGAAGTTTACCTACAAAAACTGCTGGAGTAAAAGATAATAATTTAAGAGTAAGAGGTGATAATGATCCGCATGCAAATGAAGAAAAAGGTGTCTATGAACCAGTAAGTCCTTACGATCCAACATATCCATATAATCATGTGTATGAAACAGAGAGTGGACATGTTAAAGAATATGATGATACACCTGGAATTGAACGTATAAAAGAAAGACATAAGAGTGGTACTCAATACGAGATAGGACCGAATGGTTCAAAGGTAGAAAGAATCGTAAATGATAATTATCAGTTAGTAGCAGGTCATGATACACTTGAAGTNAAAGGTAGTGTAAAGATTATTGTAAGNGGTGATTGCAAGTTATCAGTAGCAAAAGATCTTACAGCAAATGTAGGTGGCAATATAGAGGCTAATGTAACGGGTAATGCACTAGCAACAATTGGCGGTACAACTACTGTGTTGAATACCGGTGATATGGATTTAACTGTGAGTGGAAAGGACTCAGCTAATATAACAATAAAATCTCAGTATTCAGTTGCTGAAGCAGCAGGCTCAACGACTATACATAAAGGTGAAATTAAATTAGATGGTAATGTCACTGTGACTGGTACAAGTAAGCTGATTGGTGAAACAAGAATAGCTGATGATACTATCACACTTGATACACATACACACGGTTCTAATAANNTANATCANGCAAATACTGCAGGACCNAACACTAACTAGTATAAATAAGATATATGGCACAGATAGCACGATCAGCAACGTATAGAGATGTAGATTTTTCTTTTAAGCAAAATCCTAATACCAATGACGTTGGAATAAAGAAAGATAATGCAGCAGTAATCCAAAGTTGTCTTAATATACTTCGTACAAATCACGGCGAAAGACCATTTGATTATAACTTTGGTGCAAACTTAAGAGCGTATCTCTTTGAGAATATGACAAATATAACTGCTGCGAATATGTCTACTAATATTCAAGTAGCTTTAAAAAATTATGAACCAAGAATAGAAGTACTTAACGTAAACATTCAAGCAACAGCTTCAGAGAATGATGTATTTATAACAGTAACCGGTAGAGTAGTATCAACAAATGAAATAATTGATATTTCTACCACAATAGAGAGATTACGATAATGGCAATCGAAAGAAGAATTACAGCAAGTGAATTAGACTTTGATCAGATAAAACAAAATCTAGTTGCATATATGCAAGCAACAGATACAACCTTCAATGATTATAACTACGATGGCTCTGCGATGTCAACCATTATTGACGTACTAGCATATGTAACGCATATCAACTCAATGAATGCTAACTTCGCTTTGAACGAAACATTTCTTGATACATCACAGCTACGAACTTCAGTTGTATCTCATGCTAAGCTATTAGGTTATACTCCTAAATCTATTTCGCCATCTAATGCTTACATAAATGTAAGAATGAATTATGATACGACTGCTACACCGTTATATAATCATGATGGTTCTAATTCACCATTGCCATTAGATATGCCAAGAGGTACAGCATTTAAAACGACTATCGATGGTGTTGATTTCCCAATGTTTGCTTGTGAGACATCTACAATTGTATTTAATGATGGTTGGAACTTTTCGAATATTAAAATAGAGCAAGGTACACTTACATCAGTATCATACACATATCAAAACAATACATTTGAACAATATATATTACCTCAAGCAAATGTAAATACTAAGTCAATTAAAGTTACTGTTACCGATTCATCATCTACTGATGCTACAAAGACTTATACTTTAAATACAAATATGGTAAACTTAGATGGTACGAGTGAAGTATATTTCTTAGAGGAAACTCGTGATGGCTTTTATGAGGTTAAATTTGGTGATAATATTCTTGGTAAGAGACCAGGTAATGGTAATACAATAACAATAGAATATTCTTATATTTCTTCAGGTACGGATGTAAATGGTGCTACAGTATTTGAAATGACTGGTTCATTAAATGGTAACACAGATGAGACGATCACACTTGTTACAAAGGCTGTAGGTGGTTCACCAAGAGAAACAAAAGAAGCAATTAAGTTTAATGCTCCTCTATCATTCGTAGCACAAAATCGTGCAGTAACACCTGATGATTATAAGTCAATCATTCAAAACGAATTTGGAGATGTAGATGCTGTATCGGTATGGGGTGGAGAATCACACGATGTTCCTGATTATGGTAAAGTATATATTAGTATTAAACCAAAGTCATCAGATACATTAACTGAGACACAGAAAGAAACAATTAAAACACAAATTCTTAAACCTAAGAACGTTGTAAGTATTACTCCAGTTCTTATTGACCCTGCATTTATCTTTATTGACTTAGAAGTATTCTTTAAGTTTAATCCTAACTTAGCTACAGTAACTGCGGCCGGTTTGGCAACATCTATAAGGAACACATTAGTGCAACACAACACAGACGTATTAAAAACATTTGGTGGAGTATTTAGATTATCGAATGTAGCAAAGAAGATTGATGATACAAACATATCTATTATATCGAACGTTACACGAGTGAAGATGACACAGAAGATTACACCTACACTTGGTACTGCTAAAGCTTATTCATTAAAGTTTAATCAAGCATTAACTGATTTAGATGGTACGAGTTCTTCAACTGGTTCTTATGTAACATCAAATACATTTACATTTAATGGCACAGCTCAAGCAAAGCTAAAAGACTTTTATGATTCAACCTCGGATACACGTGTTATTCAAGTAGTTGATGCAGGAGGCTTAGTATTAGATACGAATGCTGGATCAGTAAATGAAACTGCCGGTACAATTACTCTTAACTCATTTAATCCAACAGCACTACCTACAGGGCAAACTACTATCGATGTCACGGTTAAACCAGCGAGTACTGATGTATCGCCTGCAAGAAACGTACTATTAGATATTAATACTTCAACAGCTACTATTTCAGGCGAGATAGATACAATGGCTACTGGCGGTACAACTGCTGGTATTGATTACACTACAACGAGCAGCGGTTACTAATGTCAAGCACACTTGGAAAATATAACATATCGTCATACATCGATGACTTAGTACCCGATCATGTTGAGACTTCATTTCCTGATCTGGTTAATTTTCTTAAGACATATGCATTATATTTAGAACGTTCAAACGAATCAGGCTTTTATCTTAACTCATTAGATATTCAAAGAGATATTGATCATGTTGAGGAGAATCTACTTACTGAGTTGCAGAACGAAATTGGTATTGCTGTACCGCGAGACTTCGCTACAAATCCAAGAACATTCTATAAGCACTTAATCGAATTCTATAGAAGTAGAGGTACACCTGAATCAATCACATCGTTCTTTCGTGTTATATACGATGATGAAGTAGAAACATATTTTCCATTCGTAGATATACTTAATCCATCTGATGGAAACTGGACGGATCAAGCGGCCGCTATTCAGGCTGATAGAACTGCATTTACACCTACGAATACAATTACAATATCTGGTACACCAACTGAAGTAACTGGAAATAATGATGCAGGTAATGCTATATTTTTAGATGATGATGTTGTATTTGTTAATAACTCATTTAAAACTCCAGGCACAGATTATACTGAGACTGTATATTCAGATACAACTACTAAATACAAATTAACATTTACAACTGCTTTAGCTAACAATGATGTTGTAAGAACATATCCAAAGGGTTTGTTTACCAATAACGATGGATTCTTATCAGATAAAAAGTTTTTACAAGACTCTTTTTACTATCAAAAGTTTTCATACGTATTAAGAACTGGTTCAAACATCGCAGATTGGAGTAATGCATTTACAAGATTGATCCATCCAGCAGGATTTAAGTTCTTTGGTGAGATTGCGATACTCATTAAAGTACTCGATCAAGGAAATACACAAGCACAGCTTGGTAATCAATTACCAGCTGGTGAAATTAACTTTAACATCGGTGCATTCCAAGTTGGACCAGTAAGTTTCAACTCGCACATATTAGAGAAATCGTATACTCACTTTACTAATGGAAGTTCAGAACTTAGTAAGATAGGTATGCAGAACCATTGGGATAATATGAAGTTTAGATATTTAGGTCCAAACTCAGATTTAGCCCATTGGACACTACAAGATAGTATAAATAACAATATAACAACGCAATTCGGAATGGGTGGAGCTAGTTCACTCGTTATTTCATAAAACAAAGGAAAAGACATGGCAGCAATAATCACAAGTAAATTCAGACTGGATTCAACGAATAAGTTTGTAGAAAGTCTAAGTGATAATCAATTCTATATGGCCTTGGGACGGCCAAATGCATGGGCAGATGATTCTGTTCCAGATACCCCATATGAAAATGACTACGCATCACATACTTTATGGGAAAACATGTTCGCCATGAAGAGAGTTGATGCTGGAGACATTGTTCATAGTGCACCAAGATATCTATGGGTATCTGGTACAACTTATATAGAATATGATGATCAAGATACAAACATAGAAAGCAAAAAATATTTCGTTATCTCAGCGAATAATAATGTTTATATGTGTTTAAAGGCAGGAGCAGGAGCTTCTACTACTAACCCTGACGACACAGGTGTTCAAACATCAGGCGTTATCAATCATAGTGGATCAGATGGTTATATATGGAAATACATGTATACAGTCCCAACAGCTGATGTAACTAAATTCTTAACATCATCATTTATACCAGTAAGACGTATAGCAGAAGCACCAGCAGGTGGAGCTGATACTGCATTGACTAATCAGTGGTCAGTACAAGGCAATGCTGTTGATGGAGCAATCTATAATATGAAAATTACTAATGCAGGAACTGGATATACATCAGCGCCTACGGTAACAATTTCAGGTAATGGTTCAAGTGCTACAGCGACAGCTACGGTATCTGGTGGAGCGATCACAGGTATTACAATGACTAACGTTGGTACAGGTTATCGTCATGCTACAGTTACTATAACTGGTGGTTCAGGTTCAAACGGTGCAGTAAGACCAGTGATTGGACCAATTGGTGGATTTGGTAAAGATCCTACTAATGATTTAAGAGCACACTATGTAACAGTCAATACTGTATTTACTGGTGATGAATCAGGTACAATTCCAGATTCAAATGACTTTAGACAAATAGCAGTTGTTAAAAACCCTATTGAGAAAGCAAATGAGAGTGCAACGATCTCAGCCACAAACTCAATGGTTGTAGGTAACTTCTATAAGATCTTAACAAAAGGTAATACTACAGATGCTAACTTTGCAACTGCAGGATCTACATCTGGTAATCCAGTTGTTGGTGAAATATTTAAAGCAATCGCTACAACATTATCAGGTTCGAGCACAGGTACTATTGCACAAGTTGCAGAAGCAAGTGCATATAATACATGTAAGAGTGTAACGATTCCTGCTTCATTAGCATCTACATATGTTGCTGACTTCGCATTTGAAGGTCATACTTCAGGTACGGTTGGTGCTAAAGGTATCGTTGTAGAATACAATAACACAAGCGGTGTATTACATTATATACAAAACGAAACTACTGGGTTCGGTACATTTACTACTTCGCATTTGACGAGAGCAACTGGTTCATCAGGTGCTGGTAATCAAATCTCAGCTGTAGCTGCACCTCTTATTAATCATCATCAAGGTGATGTAATGTTTGTAGAGAATAGAACAGCTACAACACGTGGAACAGGACAAGTAGAAACAATAAGATTAGTAATCGCATTTTAAATAGGATAGAGACATGGCAATAGCATTTAACGTAGAACCATATTGGGACGACTTTGAGTCGGTTGCATCAGGCAACACGCTCAGTCCTAAAGAACAATATCAGAGGATATTATTTAGACCCGGTAAGGCGGTACAAGCACGAGAGTTAACTCAACTGCAATCATCTTTACAACATCAGATCTCTGCTACAGGAGATCACATATTTAAGGATGGCTCGGTTGTTGTACCAGGTGCAGTACACCTACATAATAAAGTTGACTATGTAAGATTATCAGCATGTAACACAAGTGCAGTTGCAGATATTATTGGTACTGAATACACTGATAGTACAAATGTTGCTCGTGTTATTCATGCTACATTAGCAAGCGGTGATGATTCTATTACGTTATTTGTACAATACATTTCAGGTGCGGTGTTTGCCGCAGGTGCCTCGCTAACAGCAACTGGAAGTAAGACAGCTACAGTTGCAAGTTCTAATGATGCGAATGGTAAAACTCCAGTTGGATTTGGTTCAATTGTATCTATCGAAGATGGTATCTATTATATTAAGAGACACTTTGTTACAGTTAAAGCGAAGACAATTGTTTTAAACAAATACTCTTCTGATGTATCATTTGATATTGGCTTACTTGTTACAGAATCTCTTGTTAGTTCAGGTACTGATTCATCTCTCAATGATAATGCTACTGGCACTCCTAATGAGTCTGCTCCAGGTGCACATCGTTATTCTATTACAGCAGCGTTATCTTCTCAAGCAGTCAATGCAAGCTCTGGTAACTTTGTTCTTATTGCTCGATTAGAGTCTGGTATTATTACAAAGAATGCGAGAACAGCTGATTATAATGTGCTCGAAGATGAATTAGCACGTAGAACATTTGATGAATCAGGTAACTACTATGTTAATCCATTTAAAGCTACTGTTAAAACACATCAAGCCTCAAGCCCTGATGCTACGAAGCTAACTACTGTTGTTGAGCCTTCGAAAGCATACGTACGAGGTTATGAGATCGAGACATTAGCAAATACAAATGTCCACGTTGATAGAGCAAGAACATCTGAAGTAGTTGATGATAAGCTTGTAGAGATTACTCATAATAACTTTATTGAAGTCACAGCGATGACTGGAGTTCCTGATATTACCACATTTGGTAAGATATCGATTGAGAATTCTAGTGGTACAGAGATTGGTACATGTAGAGCTCGTTCAATTGAGAGAGTAAGTGGTAATGGTGCATCATCTGCATCAAGATATAGAATACATATATTCGATTTTACTGGTACAATGACAGCTGCAACTCAGCTAGATGACAAAGAAGGCACCGCGGCAGGTACAGCCTTTGCCGCAACAATCGCGGACAGTGGCGCTGCGACCGCATATAACATCGGCCCTGACAGTTTAGTATATGAGTTACCATATAAAAGAATTAAAACATTAGACGGAGAAGTTGATGAATCTGCTGCAGATGATTTTGACTTTANNTATAATGTTAATCGTATAGTTGGTAGTGCNACAGTNTCAGGTNCTGGTACNGCTACATTTACTGCGTTATCAGCTGGAGAACAATTTGGTTCGAANNCAGCTAACACAAACTGGATTNTAATTAACGATACAAATGATGGAGATGGTGGTGAAGAAGTAGTAGGTGCTGATATTACAATTAATAACAGTGCAAACCCACCGAGTGTTGTGATTGCTAACTTACCAACATCTGGAAATTTAGGTGGTGGTGGTAGTGATGGTGCTGTAGGAGATACAGTAAGACTTATCGCTCCAATGGTACGTACACTAGGTCAAAAGACAAAGACTCTGAGTTCAAATACTGCTGTAAACTTTAATGCAGGCACAGACTTTACTGGTACTGGTCAAGCTCTTGGACATGCAGATGTACATGAATTAGTATCAGTTGTTGAGACTTCTGGTTCTGCTAACGTTACTACTCACTTTGATTTAGATAACGGACAAAGAGATGATTACTATGATGTTGGTCGTATTAAGTTAAAGACTACATCAAACTACACAGCGGCCGTAGCACTTACTATTACATATAAGTATTTCTCGCATTCAACAGGAGACTTCTTCTCAGTTGATTCATATACGGGTCAAATCGATTACGCGGATATTCCTAAGTTAGGTGATATAGAATTAAGATCTGCTGTTGACTTTAGACCAAGAGTTGGTAATGCTGGTGGTAACTTTACAGGAACAGGTGCTACAACAGCAGTTGCTCCAGTAAGATTCTCTCAGTTCTCAACAAATATTCAATACTATCTACCAAGAATAGATAAGATTTATCTTGACTCAAAGGGTGTATTTGGTGTTTCGCCAGGTGTTCCAGCGGTTTATCCTTCTCCACCTTCTATTCCTACAGATGCAATGCATTTATACACGTTAAAGATTCCTGCGTATACTACAGGTCCTGACGAAGTTACTCTTGACTTTGTAGATAATCGTCGTTATACAATGCGTGATATTGGTCGTATTGATAAGAGAATAACTCAGATCGAATACTATTCAGTACTATCATTCCTTGAAGCTGAAGCACAGAATAAACAAATTATAGATGGAGCTTCAAGCTTACAAAGATTTAAATCAGGTTATTTAGTAGATGCATTCTCAAATACAAGAATGTCAAACTCTTCATCGCCTGAATATCGAGCTTCAATTGATTTAAGAAATCGTGTACTAAGACCACCATTTGCATCTGGTAATGCTCCATTAACATATGTTTCTAGTTCATCAGGTACAACAAAAACTGGAGACTTAGTTACATTACCATATACTCATGCAGCAATGATAACACAAGGTCAGTATTCTGGTCAAATCAACGTTAATCCATATGATGTATTTAACTGGACTGGTTCAATGACACTAACTCCATCATCTGATGAGTGGAGAGATGTTGATCGTAGACCTGAAGTTGTCATTAATAATGATGGTGAATTTGATGCAATGATGAATGCTTTACAGCCTCAAGTNGGTACAGTATGGGGTGATTGGTCAACAAACTGGACTGGACAAGAATGGGAAGCTCACGGAAGACGTAGAGAATTATTCAATACTGGTACATCAACACGAGTAGGTGTACAACAAACGATTGAGGTACAAACATCAAGATTTAGTGTTGGTGATCGTATAGTAGAGGTTAACTTTATACCATTCATGAGAACAAGATTAGTTGCCTTCGCTGCAACTCGTATGAAACCAGGTGTTCAGGTATATGCATTCTTTGATGGTACTGCAGTAGCAGACTTTGTTAAATCAGGAAGCCATTCATTTACACCTTTGGTTGGTATTAATAGTTTAACTGCTCANCCAGGTACAGCATCTACCCTCACAACTGATGCGAACGGTGCAGTGTCTGGTACATTCCTTATACCAAATAACTCTACACTTAATTTTGCTACAGGTGATAAAGAATTTAAACTAACTCAATCATCTACGAATGATGACGAGACAACTACTACATCAGCTACTTCAACATACAGAGCTACTGGATTACTTGAAACAAGAGAGAATGTTATTGTTTCAACACGTACTCCTGTTATTTCAAGAGTAGCTGTTAATGAATCAGTAGATGCAAGATCATCGACTGGTAGAGTTAGATGGGTTGATCCATTAGCGCAATCAATATTACTTGATAAAGCTGCATTCGTTACGAAGATTGATTTAATATTTACTGCAAAAGATAGTGCTATACCTGTAACGGTAGATATACGTGAAATGGTAAATGGATTCCCAACTCAAAACATTATTCCATTCTCTGAAGTAACTCTNAATCCTGGTTCGGTAAACATTGATGGTACAGTATCTACATTTACATTCCCATCACCAGTATATCTACAAGATGGTGTTGAGTATGCAATTGTTATTATGGCTAACTCAAATAAATACATGGTACGTTATGCTGAGATTGGTAAGGAAGATCAGAACGGTAATAGAATATCACAACAACCATATGCTGGTGTATTATTTAAATCTGCGAATGCTTCAACATGGAGTCCAGATCAAAATAAAGACTTAACGTTTACATTACATCGTGCAAACTTTGATATTTCTACTACTCGTACAGCAGTATTAAGAAATGCTGAGTTACCTTCAAGAGCGTTAGTTACAGATCCATTAACTACTGTGGCAAACACTGCTGCACAAGATAACATTATTACCGTAGCTCATCGTGATCATAGTCATTCAGCTGGTGATTCAGTTACTCTTGCAGGTTTCGCTGCGACGAATGGTTATACAGCTGCTGAGTTAAACAAAGCACACACAATTACNGCAATCGCAAGAGATAGTTATACGATTACAGTTGCTGCAGCTAATCACGCAAATGCGATTACTGCTGGTAATGGTGGTGGTTCAGCNTGTCAAGCAACAGAAGGTTTAGAATGGAATACAGCTCGNCCAATGTTACAACAAGTTGTATTNCCTNATACAGNACAAACTTGGACAATTAAAGATACNGCTGTAGGTAATGGTACATCAATTGGTTCGACCGCAGCTGCTATTGTCGCGAATGAAGATTATACTCCATTATCACCTAAGGTTATTAAACCTGGTTCAACACATACTGCTGAATTAAGTGGTGTATTTAGTTCTACTAATGCTTACTTATCACCAGTACTTGATTTAGAAAGATCTTCTATCATTACTATTGGTAATCGTATAGACAACAGTAGTACAGTTGCTGAGACTGATGCAAGTAAAGGATCTAACCTAGCGAAGTACGTAACGAAAACAGTTGAATTAAATGATAGCTCGGATGGNTTAAAGATTTATTTAGATATTAATCGACCTAACGGATCATTCGTTGACGTATACTATAAATTTGGTAATACGGCAGGAACATTTGATACTGAGTCATGGGTAGCAGCTACACCAACAGGTAATAATGGTGCAGTAGCATTCTCAGATGGAACTACTTATAACGAAACAGAATATAACATTACTGCGGCAAATACATTTACTATATTTGCTGTGAAGATTGTAATGAGATCTGGAAGTACGAGTACTGTTCCAATGTGTCAAGATCTTCGAGCCATAGCATTGAGAGCATAATGAAAGTACCTATTCAAGGACATCCTGGTATGGTAAGAGACACGAGCTCAGGTGCTATTATAAATATGAATAGTGATGGTGCACTTCATTCAGCGAATAGGGCAAGATTAATAAAGGACGCAGAGAGATTGAACCAAGTAGAACAAGACGTATCAGAAATTAAAATGATGCTCAAACAATTAATAGAGAGATAATATGGCAAATACAGTTAACGTAACAACGGCAAATACCTTCGAACAATGGAGAACAAAGACCAATGAGTTAGGAACTAAAATAGGTGATTTAGACGAAGTAACCAATAGTGATATTGGTGCTACTACTATTGTTGCTGCTCTAAAAGCACACCAAGGAATTGTTGCTGGTAGTGTAACAACTTCAGGAGCTACTATGACAGGTAGCATGATCTTTAATGATAATGCGAAGGTCATACTTGGTACATCATCAGATGGCTTAGAGATATATCATGATGGTTCACATTCATATATAGCAGACACAGGAACTGGTAATTTAAAATTCACTGCTCCAGCTGCAGAGTTTTCTGCTAACGTAGATGTAGCAGGCACACTATCAATTGCTGGTACTTCTATTGCTGAAACAATATCAGATACGGTTGGAGCAATGGTTGGTTCAAATACTGAAACAGGTATTGCAGTAACATATGATGATAGTGANAATACATTAGATTTTGTATTAGGTACTAGTCAAACATCAATAACATCTCTTAAGAANGCNGCTTTAGCNATTGGTAGAGATGCTGATAACGAAATAAATTTTGCTACAGATAATAACATTATCTTTAGAGCTGCTGGTGCAAATGAATTAAAATTAGTAACTGCTGCATTACATCCTATAACAGACAGTGATCTTGATTTAGGTACGACAGCTTTAAGATTTAAAGATACATTCACAGATAGTATTACTGTGACAGGTGCAGTAACAGCAGATAGCTTAGACATTGAGGGTGATGTTGANGTNAATGGTACACTCGAAGCNGATGCTATTACAGTTGGTGGNGTAACATTAAATTCAACTATTGGTGTTGCTGTTGGTGCGATGGTTNNTNNNAANACTGAATCTGGTATTGCAGTAACATATCAAGCAAGTGATAATACACTTGACTTTGATGTGAATGACCCAGTTATTACGCTAACAGGTGCTGTAACAGGTTCTGCTACAATGACAAACTTAGGTTCAGTAACTATTGCTACTACAAGCGGTGTAGCTAATGTTGTTGAAGCTGACATCGCGAATGATGCTGTATCAAGAGCAAAGTTAAAAGATGAAGTATCGTTATTAATAGTTAACGCTGCAGGTAGTACTGTAAAAACAATATACGGTGCAGGATCATAATAAAATATAAATAGGTGTAAGTATGGCAGTTTATTCAGATTTAAGTATAGACCAAGGAACAGATTTTATAGCTGAAGTG
>NYWC01000072.1 GCA_002684935.1 Gammaproteobacteria bacterium | reverse complement strand
TCCAATCTTTGCTCGCTGTATTTCTGTTGCTGCTTCAATAGGTATTGCATATACTATAGTATTTGGGTGGAAGGTTACATACTTCTTCCCATCAATTGTTGCTTTCTTTAAGTCTGTTTTTGTGAACATAATGTCACCTTGGTAGACTCCTTTTTTAATACCAAGTTTCTTAAATTCTTGAAATGCTACTACAAGTTTCTTTGCTAAGTCACCTTTCGTATCGGCTCTAACATCTTTAACGCTCTTATATACCTTAGGATTCTTATTGAATATTCCTTTCTTTGCAACAAAAAACTTACCATCGCTAGGATCGATACCAGCAAATACCGCTGGTGCACCATCCCATTTAACTGTAACGGCTTTGCTATCACTTGAATTACCAGCCAACATATCTCTTAAATCTCTTAATGCGAAAATTGCTGATCTTGCTCCGTCTACTCCACCATCAATTACCATATCCTCGATATGGGTCATGTGAGTATTCTTTGCTTCTGCTATGTGTGTCTTTAAATTCATATTATTTAAAACCAAACAATTGTAACCCAGTTGTATCTACACTCTCAGGTTGATATTCAAAATAAGACATTAATGCTGTATATCCTTTCTTAGCTAGTTGTTGCATTTTTTTCATTACCTTCCTAAACAATTTAGATAACCAACCTTTTAGTTTTGCAAATAATTTTGCTTCAGTTAAATATTCTTCTGTTAATAACTCTTGATTAAATTTTTCTTGTTCTTTTATTAATAATCCAGAAAATGTTTCTTTATCTACACTATCATTAGTCAATCTAAACGAACCTACTGTTGATGCAGTACCTTTAGCTGATACTTTAGAACCTGTTGGTGTTTTAGGTGATATTCTTACTTTAACTTTTGAAGCTAATGTTTCAATATATGGAGCTGGTTTATTTGGACCTAATGATAATTGCACTATAGTATTATCTTTACCAGTTGCAGGATCAAATACTACCATCCAATTTGAATTAGCATATTTATCTGGAGCAAATTTAAATTCTCCTGTGGCTGCTTCATAAACAAAGAACTTTCTAAACTCTAAATTATCTTCAAAAAAATCATTAAATATTGGATTAAGAGCTTTCATTGCAGCTTTCCAATCAATGATTTCAGCCTTTTTAGCTTCGTATTCTTTTTTATTAAACTTAATATCTAACGTACGTTTACTACTACCAACTCTGGCTCTGACACCTTTAGGTGTGCTCTTATCTTTAATTGATTTAATAATAGTATTAACATTGCCAGGTACTGTAATTTTTTTTAATACTGGTTCTAGATCAGACATTAATTTATTTATTTCTTTAGGTGCCTTATTTCCCATACTAGCAATTGCAGCATTAAATGTAGATAATGTTTCTTCTTTATATCCTGACATTACTTGAGATCCACCAGCCTGTTTAAGAGATATGTTAATACCAGAAGTTGAATATAAATCTGTTTTAGGTGTACCATTACTACCTAACCAATCAGGATTAAGTTTACCTACACCTGACCCAAAATGAATCATTGATTTAGCTGGAGCATTTGTTTCAGATTTAATATCTTTTGCAATGTTTAATGCAATTGCTTCTCCTGCATCATACGTTTCTTTTTTCAGTCCGTGAGTGTCTGGAGCATTATCCCAACCACCATTAAATGCAACCACAATAACTGCTTCCATATCGGTAGCACTTACACCATTAATGCTTTTTTCTGAGATATATTCTTCTACATAACCTTCATCTTCTTCAGGATCTCTTGACTTCTCTTCGTTTTTCTTATTGTATATAGACCAAGCAAGAGCAAAAGCTTTGTCGTCATCCATACCATCAGCTTTAAATCCCTTTACGAGTTGTTTCATGCCAGGAGGAGCTTTTTCTTCTAATTGTTTTGTTTTAAATGAAAGCATTAATTATCTACCTTTGCACCAGCTCTCCATTGGTAACATGACCAATATCCTGCTTTAGTTTTATCTTTTTTATCTGCACAATTATGACGAGCTCTAAAAGCTTTACGTCTTGCAGGGTCATCTCTTTTAATCTCTGAATTAGGATCGCCAAAGTTTACCTTTATAACATTACCTTTATCGTTCTTTACATATACATGAAACTTTCCTGGAGAACCTTTAGGTGAACGCTTAGGATCATTCAGTGTTTTGCCTTCATACTTTTCAACTACTAATTCTTTGTACATTTCTTCGCATGCACAATCGATTGCTTCTATTTGTTTTAATGTTTTCATATTAGTTATTCCTTAACCATGTTTTGGCTGCTTTGTTTTTTGGTAATTTTTTAGACCAGTTCTTAATTACATTTTCTACTTTGCGAATTAACATTGGAGTTTTTTCCCTTACTGAGTTATCTATCTCAAAAAACATTTTACCAAATGATTTCTTTAATGGCTTTAAACTCCTCTCTAATTCATTGTATTTGGCAGTTACAAGTTCTGGTCCAATAGATCTTCCGCCTACTGCGCCGCGTTGCTTATCAGATTCAATAGAGCCTTCTAAACCAAGTTTGACATATATCATAGCTGTCTCATAACCAAGTGCTTCTAGTGTTTGCTTTTGTGTTAATACTTTAGAAGAATTTGCGCCTGTACCATCAATAAGTAGACCTAATCTACCTACCATGGCGTGACCTTGTTTGGCTTTAGTATGTCTCTTTGCTACTGTTCGAACGACATTACGTTCATATTCCTGTTTAGGATTAAGGATAACTGCACCATTATCATCAGTCAAACCTGCTTGTTTCATATAACGAGTAAACTCTATGTCAGAGTTAATTTCTTTATATCCCAATTGGGCTGGTAGTGCCATAGATTCGGCGACAAAGGATTTACCTGCGCCTGGTGCACCTGCCATAAAAACTGCTTTGAATATTGAAGGATCATGTCTTCCTTCTGATAGATAACCTTTGAGTGACTGCATGTGACCTTTATAATTTAGATATAAAGGTATTTATAATAATTACAAATTCTTTATAATTTTATTTAAATTCTTAATTTTGCTGTACTTCTTAAGCTTTTTTAGCTTTGGTTCTACATTTTCTGTGATATTTTCTATTGAAACATAACCATAATAATCAAGTATGAGTATCATAGCCATTACATCACCGAGTTCTTTTTCTAATTCAGCTATATTATCTTCATCATATGGGCCAAATCTAATTAATTTTGAGNNAGCTTGTATNACTTCTGCNNANTCTTCTGANANAATNGTCAGCGTTTCTTTTACGTTCATTACTTTTTACCGAGTACATAGTCCTGCTTTTCCATCGCATCATCTAATATACTTTTGAGAATATCGCCTGCCGCTTCATTAAACTCTGTCTCACCATGTGGATCATCAAATGGATAATCCACAATTTCATAATCAAAGTTTATAGACTTTGTTGTCTCATTTAATTTAATTTCCATGTAGCGATATATAACATCATGGAACTTGCCACCTTCTAATCGTACATACCAATGTTCATTATCTAAATCATTTTTATCTACGAATGTCCATTTTTTAAATGGAACTTCTCTTTCTTTAACGGTCATTACGAATAAAGTCTAGTTCGTATGGCTGACCTTGTACTGTAAAATAAATTGTTGAGTGTGAATACTCTCTTTTAGCAGTTTTAGTCTTACGTTGTTCAGTTTGACATACGATTTGTGTTGTACCATTGCCTTTATTCTCTTCGTGTTTAGCGCCAATCATGCCACCAATCACAGCTCCTGGTAATCTACCACCATTATCATCTATTGCATCACCTGCAACTGCACCAAGTATTGCACCCCAAAGAGCGCCTACAGCCACATCACCAGCCATAGATGTTTGTTCACCACATACTTCAACGTAGTATGGTTCAATAACTACAACATCATGATAATGATCTTTGACTACACCTGATCTGATATTCTGTGCAGCTAACACTTGCATAGAAGCAACTACTAAAACACCAATAACAAAACCTTTTACTTTATATTTCCACATATACTACTCCTTCATTTAAAGTTATATTATAACATAGTTTTAGCGCTTTGTACATGCTATTTCTCATGTTCTCCTTCAATTTTATATGGAACTTTTTCATCAGGCGGATTTCTCCATTCATGCTTATATTTCTTTATTGTAGCTTGTGCCTTAGGATCTTTTCTAGTGCCACGTGTTGTAGTCGGACTAGGATATCCTTTATCGTGTGCTGTTACAGCATATGAATCTCCATATCCACCNGGAGTTGGTATGTTTTGTTTCTTATCTAAGTTAGCATATATACCAACNTTTGAATTCCTTTCCCAACATTCTATAATATCATCACGAATATATTCTAATGGCGTACCAGTAGGATATTCATGTGACCAATTGTAGGCCATCTTCATAGCATTGTCACGGATAGTTTGAATCCTACGTTTCTCATAGTATTCCTGTCTTCTAAATTCTATTCTATCCATAAACTTCTTTGAATAGCCTTGATTAAATAAAGCTTTAAGCATTTTGTTTTACCCTCTTCGAATTAGGATGTCTTTTTGCTGTATGAGTACTATGACTCATATCCTTGACAAACCTTGGTTGACCTTTTACCCTTTTTTTGGCAGTAGGTATCATTGATTTTCCCATTTATTTCTCCACATCTATTATGTAATCGACCTCAGCTTCTTTAAATAAAGCTTTGGCATCCTTTATTGAGTCATCCCATTTTTNATTATAGTCAGCTGGACGAGTTGCAATAACCTTGTCTATGCCNACTTGAATAATACCTTTAGCACATTCATTACAAACGGGCAAACCGTAAACATATAATGTCGATCCTTTTAAAGAAACTCCATTAAGTCCAGCATTATATATAGCATTCATCTCAGCATGTACGACTAAATTATACTTTCTTTCGCGATCTTTTAATCTAGCTGCGGTATCTTTAATACCTCTTGGAAAGCCATTATAACCTTGTGATAATACTTCACCATTGTTTCCAATCACTACAGCACCAACTTTAGTGCTCGGGTCCTTGGACCATGTAGATATTTCTTTTGCTAAATGGATATATCTATCTCCCCATCCTTTGCCATGCATTCTACTCAATTGTAAATCCCTCCCCTATTGTNTCATATCTAGGTGCAACTTTAGCAGGCTCATCTCTAACGTTTAGAGTTTGAGCTGTATCCTCTACATCATATAATCTCATCTTCGCTCTATCAATGCCAAGTACAAACTTTTTATTTGCACCTGTAGGATCATTATACCTATTCTTTAATTGTTTTACCATGATTTGATTCATAGCTTCAAGCTCTTCTGTAGATATAAGTGCAAACATTAAATCAGCTGTAGCTGGTAAACCAAATGATTCACTTGTATCTTCTAGTCCNACATCCGAAGATGCAAAACCT
This sequence comes from Gammaproteobacteria bacterium, assembly GCA_002684935.1. Lineage (GTDB taxonomy): Bacteria > Pseudomonadota > Gammaproteobacteria > Pseudomonadales > Pseudohongiellaceae > UBA9145. The sequence goes on along the minus strand of NYWC01000072.1, from coordinate 4,073 downwards.
GAACGTGTAGTTTGTGTAGCTGTGACAATAGGTAAGTTATACTCTACTGCNAAGCCACGCAATTCTTCTGCAATTGCTTTGACCATAATATATGAGTTGATTGCTCCACCCATAGATTTCATTCTTGATGATGCACATATATTTAGATAGTCTATACAAATAAGATCAGGAGTGAAGTCACGTTTGATCTGTAATTCTTTTAGCAATGCTCTAAAGTGTATAGAACTTGCAGCTCCTGTAGGATATTCTTTAACAATAAGTTTACCAACACCTTTGTCAGTAAGCTTATGCATCTTCTTATCAAACATATCCTTACTTAGATTCTCTAACTGGTCAATAGGCACATTCATAAGGTTAGCGTCAATACGTTCAGCTATTCTTTCTTCTGCCATTTCCATGGTTATATATAACACATTTTTCATTTGTGTTAGGGCACCAGCTGCAACATGACACATGAATAAAGACTTACCTACACCTGTGCCAGCTAAGGCAACATTAAGAGACTTCTTAACGAGACCACCTTTGGTGATTGTATTAAACTTTTCTAAGTCAAATGGTAGGTGTTCTTCTTGTCTGTGATAGAAATCATAACGACCATCAGAGTCATCAACATAATCATGACCAACCCTCATATCAAAGTTTACACCTAAGGCTTCGCTTAATACAGATGGTAATGCATTCTTATCTAATGTCTCATGCTTACCTTCAATAATATTAATAGAATCCATGATTGCCAAATAGATTGCTCTATCTTGACACCACTTCTCTGTCTTCTCAACTAACCACTCTTGTGTTTGCTCTGTATCTTGTTTACTTAATTCAGGTATAAGAGCAAGAGAATCTGATGTGATCTTAGGATTATTCTTTAACTCAATGGTTAAAGCATCAGCACTTGGTAGCTTATTAAACTTATTGACAAACCCAACAATCTCATTAAATACTGATCTGTGTGGGTCTTCAAAGTATATAGTTTTCAAATGAGGAATCACCGTTCTGGTGTAATCCTCATTCAACATTAGGTTACGTAATATTAATGTTTCTATCTGCATTAAACGTCCATATCTTCAGGGTTATCTTGCTTAATCATATCAGCATGACCTACTTCATATCGCTTCTTAAGAAAATCTTTGAAGTCTGTGCTAGCAAATATTGGTCTCCAGAATTCTTCTTTTAATGTTTCGCTTAATCGAACCTTTTTATCTTCTACTTCACCAGTAGATTGATCGACTTTAGAGTACCAACCATTTTGAGGTTTAACAACATAATTGCCTTCCATTGCTACATCTAATAAACCTGAATATGATTCAATACCACCTTCCCATGTAACTGAGATAGGAATCTTAGACTTNTCACGNACAAACCTTGANTTTTCTACATTNATGACAAAGTTATATCCTGTAATTTCAGTTCCCTTCTTCTCTTGCTGACGGCCGATGATCCAGATATTATCTGAGGAGTAGTAAATACCTGTACCACCGGACACGACTGCTTTAGGGAATAAGCCGATTTCTTGATATGTGTGGTTGACTGCTAACAATGGAATGTCTCTCATTGTTAGGTAGGGTGTCGTCATCCTAAATAAACCTTTGAGGGCTTTCGCTCTCGACATATCTGCTACTGACTTTTCATTCATAGCATCTTCTAGTTCTTTCTTAGAAGCTAGATTTCCAACAGAGTCAATCATAATAATGACTTTGTCGGTGCGTTCAATATTCTCGAGCTGGGAGATTAGATCGAATTTCAGCTCTTCTACATTAGTAATGGGACTATGTAGTACACGTGAAGTGTCAATACCGAACGACTTAAAATATTGTTGCGGGCTACCAAACTCTGAATCATAAAACAACAGGACAGCGTCTTCATACTTATCTAAGTATGCTGCTGCCATGAGCAAGCCAAACGAAGTCTTAAAGTGCTTCGATGGTCCTGCTAAGACTGTTAAACCAGAACTCAGACCTCCGTCTGGATCACCTGATAACGCAACGTTAATCATAGGAACAGGTGTAGTCACCATATCCTTATTACTAAATAATTTACTCTTATCTAGTTGTGAGGACTCTTTAATCCTCGAATTCTTTTGGAGCTTATCCATTATGCCCATATTTTTTCTCCTCGTATAGTTAATTTAATAGGTATATTATATCATAAAATCTGTTAAAAGTACATGCTCTTCACCGAAGTCTTTTCGTCTATAAACTTCTGGAGATATATGTACTGAGCTCGTGCTTTCCATCTTTGTCTTTGCAAATTGTTCTGGATCCATGCATTTCCATTCTTCTGGCCACATAATTTTATTCATGCTTATCATATCCATAGTCTCTTCAATTCTTTCTAGCATCATTACTCTTTCATATCGTGTACCCCAAAATGGTTGATTTTTATAATAACCAGTTTTTGGTAATCTTCTACCTTCAAACTCAATTGGCCATGGAACAGAATANTCAACTGGAATTGGCAATGAATCACCAAATCTTTTTAGATCTATCCACATATCTCTTGGATCTATATTCAATCTACATAGATGATGTCTTACATCTATATTGCCAAAGACTAATGTGATACCTTGTAAGTTGCTACATTTGGCCATATGATCTTTGACATATTGAAAGTTAGAACGTATTTGCCCATTCAATGTAAGGCCATCAGTCTTAATAACCATACTATCGTGTGGAGCAAATGCTGCTGTATGAGAATCACCAATCGTTAACCAATTTGTGTTAAGATCAGTGGATAGTAATGTTTGTGCAGTATCGCATTTAGCTTGAACACGTGCACACCATTCTTTATCCTCTACATCTTTTCTCTTGGCTAGCATATCACCATATCTTGGCATAGGCATATCAAGTGAATAGACTTTGTTAGCTAATAGAAAATTATCTATACGTTGCTTTAATTCAGGTGTAAATCCACCAAATAAATTTAAACTACCACCAAAGTTTACGCCATGGTCTAGATATAATGTCTCGACTGGATGACCATCATGGTTAATTGTTGTCATAAGATTCTCTGCCCATGTTCGAGCCCAACCATATCCATGACTATTCTTTTTGCGTGGTATTTTATTAAATGTTCCTGTTATCATAAGTTCTTATCCCAATCTCTATAGCTTTCAGTTTCATATATTGTTTCATTTTGTAATTCTGGTTCTTTACCTACATTCCAAAATAATATATCTTTACCAGAATTTTTTGGAATATATTTCCANACTTTNCCATCGTAAGTATCTATGTTTGGAAATGGTGGTAAGTTNTCTTTNCTCTCNTGNGCNNTNAATGCACGTGGNTCNGATATAACCTTTGCTCTACCTAATTCACCTGCTTTCATATTTCTACTTACAGCAACTGAAACAAACTCTGCATTTGGCCAAGCAATCTGTAATGAACGTGTTAATACACCTGTTGAGGTAGCAACATAAACTACATCAGGTTCTTTTATTTGTGATGCAACTTTAACCATTCCTGCTGTAACCATTCTATGTTTTAATCCTAATGGTACAAAGAATGCATTTTCTTTTTTATCAGCCCATTCCTTTGCTATCTTATTTAGATTAGGCATGGCTGCAATACGATGGAAGGATGCTTCTGCTCCTTGTTCTATGCAACATGCTTGATGATGTGAAATCTTTTTAGATGATGGCATAAATAATCTTACTGCTTTATTATGTCTCTTTGCTACATCTAATATACTTACACCAGCTAANCCAGTCCTTGGTTGAACATAAACTATTGTGTCAATATGCTTTGGAAGAGAACTAATAAGACAATCTCCACCACGAACTTTAGATCCAACTAAGTCATCATCTCTTACAACTCGAATACCTTCATGCTCAACAATACGTGGAGCTGGATTAGGATCAGTCCAGAACTGTGCAAGATCTAAGTAATATTCTTTTGCTTCTTCAGGTTGCATCATACCGACATCGATATTGAAACCATCTTCTACGTGATTATTATGTGGCATTATATTGGTAGTGTATTAGTATCTGGTGGTGTACCTTGTCTTTGCTTCCAACCAGATACCCATCCGCTGTTATTAGTTATAGTACTAGGAATATGGTCAAATGTACCATTACC
>NYWC01000071.1 GCA_002684935.1 Gammaproteobacteria bacterium | reverse complement strand
AAGAATACTTGGCGCCTCAGACACAACTCTGCAGGCAATCGACTACGGCTCCCAGCTTGGGCTAACTCTTCCGTTTAATCGCACCCAGGAAAGCGAGGCTGACAGCATCGGCGTAATGCTAATGGCGAATGCGGGTTTTGATCCAGAGCAGTCCATTGCGTTTTGGGAAAATATGAGCGCCGATGGCGGGCCCCGTTCTCCTGAATTCCTCTCTACTCACCCTTCACCTGATTCTCGCATCGGCGCGCTGCGTGACATGGTGAAGCAGGCTAGTGCGTTGCGGCAACAGGCTATCGCCAGAGGCGTGGTGCCAGATTGTGTGCCGGGTTTCGCGAATTAGTGGTTTGTTTCGCCCCCATTTCGCAAAATTCCGCCAGTGTATTGCGACCGACCCAAGCAAAAATTCAGGGGTGAATTTTTTCTGCCCAAAAAATGGGGCTGCCCATCATGTAGCGACAACCCCATCACTGTTTGAAAAGTTAAGCTGCCGGCCCTTGCCCAACGGCGATTATTTGATACCCGTGTAACTTGGAAACAATAAGATCGTACATAGGCTAGTCAGGAATTGACCTATAACAACTTGCGAAAACGGAGGTGCGCAGGGCGGTGACCGGCGCAAACATGGCATAGAGAGAACTGCGAGAAGCGTTTCAAAATATAATAAAGTAATTACTTTGCTATACATCCTTTACCTGGCCAGTGGCTGCCGAAAAGAATCGACATTCTTGTTGTGTCATCGCTTGTGATTTACTACATGTAGTGGTACTGTTCGTCTTGCGATACAGCATGATGTCCTAATGTAGTATTGCATAGTTTGGGCGCCACCCCTCCACACCTCTTAGTAAGCGCCCAAACACTCCTTGAGATCCCCGCCGCTGCCTGACTCGCGTGTGCAGGCAGCGGGCCGGGGGCTCATTTAAAACCTCCACTCCACATTCGCTCATATCCCAGGCCTCTGGTAATTGCTTGCGCCCCGCAAATCGCCTCGATTGCATAGTGCTTAAGTCAGCTAAATCCCCGCACGATAGTGCTAAAATCATGTCGAATTTCCAACTCACCAGACCATGACTGACTCTTCGCCTTCAGACCTCACCACCACGGACAGTCGCAACTGCCGCAATTGCGGCCAGTCCATGCAGGGTAGCTACTGCGCCCGTTGTGGGCAGCAGGAGAAAGAAGTGCTTAGGCCCTTCATCTATTTTCTTCAGGAGTTGCTGCGGGTCGTATTTGAGTTTGATGGTCGCGCCTATAAAACCGCTTTCCGGCTGATGACACGGCCAGGTTTTCTCACGCGCGAATACTTCGAGGGCAGGCGCGTGTCCTATACCCCGCCCCTGCGACTGTTTCTCATTATCAGCATCGGGTTTTTCCTAATCGTTTCGATAGTGAGCACCTTGCGATCCTTGCAGGACACTTTGGTAGAGGTCGGAGCGACGCAGGAAGCCCCAGGCGAGGCAGAGGGCCCCGCTGAAGAATTTAACGATATTTCTGAATTTGACAAAGACTTTGCTGACGTGTTGGACTTCAGTGGTTCCGTGACCCTGCCATTCCTGGACGAAGAGGGTAATCGCAATCTGCAATTGCTCTTGACTGCGCAGGTCAGGTCTAACCTCGAAGAACTAACCACTGACCCCCGCGGATTTCTCGTCGAGTCACTGGAATATGTCACCTTCTTTATGCTGATTATGATGCCGATCCTGGCCCTGATTCAGCAAATCATTCTGATACTGTGCCGACGTTATTATGTGGAGCATTTAGTGCTCACTGTACACAATTATGCCTTTTTTCTGCTGATGATTTTTATCATTATGGTACTGGGCATTTTTGAGAACGTGACCCTGGCCTACATCGGCGTTGTGGCGCAATGGCTTTCGGTGATCTCTGCCTTTTGGATCTTTGTGTACCTGTTTCTCAGTTTGAAGCGCTNCTTTCGGCTTAGCTGGTTTACTACAACCCTGGCTTTTTCCATCACCAGTATTCTATACACCACCGCGCTTGCGGCCGGCATGTTCTTCTTTGGCATGCTGTTTGTTATTTTCACNTGATTGCTANGCTGAGAAAGAGNGTCAGATTCAAAGGGCTTGAAACTCTGGCAAGCCGCTGCCGTCGTAAATTGCCTAAGCAGGGCGTGACGTCATATCATCGATCAATCTGCTGCAAGCGCTGAAACAGNNTTTGCAGTATCTGGTTGTACCCTGAGCGGTTCTACCCAATAAGGAATAACAATAATGATTGTCTTCGGTGTTGCTCTTCTCTCTGTCTGTCTGATTCTCGGTATGCTAGTTGGCCAGACTCTAGGTGTGCTGCTGGGTGTGGATGCCAATGTTGGCGGGGTGGGTATTGCCATGCTGTTTTTGGTGTTTACCAGCAATTCTGATGCATTCAANGCGTTGACACAGGGTGCTGCGGGNGACGGCATAAAATTCTGGAGCGCCATGTATATCCCCATTGTGGTTGCTATGGCTGCACGTCAGAATGTTGCTGCAGCGGTTGACGGCGGGGTGCTTGCATTAGTGGCAGGTGTCGCCGCTGTGGTTGTGAGCTTTGCGCTAGTGCCTATTTTGAGCAAACTGGGTAACCCCAAAACGCCTGCCCTCGACTCGGAGGAGGCCAGCTAATGGACATTATCGAAACGGTATTCCTGCGCAATAGCCTCGTCGTCGCCTTCGCTCTGATCGGTGTGACGATTTGGATTTCCTATTTTCTCGCTGACAAACTCACCAATGGGCGCATCCATGGCTCCGCAGTTGCGATAGCGTTGGGCCTGGTTGCTGCCTACTTTGGCGGGGTAGCAACGGGCGGTAATACCGGAGTTGCTGATGTAGCCTTGTTCAGCGGTATTGGCTTAATGGGTGGCGGCATGATGCGCGACTTCGCCATCGTGGCGACGGCTTTTGGCGTCCAGCTGAGTGAACTCAAGAAGGCTGGCCTAGTAGGCGTCATCTCCATCTTTGCCGGCGTAATCGTGTCGTTTGTCGTGGGTGCAGCGATAGCCGTGATGTTTGGTTACACTGATGCCGCAGCAATTACCACCATCGGCGCTGGTGCAGTCACTTACATCGTTGGCCCGGTAACCGGGGAGGCGATTGGCGCGACTGATGCCGTGATTACCCTCAGCGTGGCCGCAGGTTTGGTGAAATCAATACTGGTGATGATCGGCACCCCACTGGTGGCGCGCTATATTGGGTTGGATAACCCTCAGTCCGCCATGGTTTTTGGCGGCCTGATGGGGACTACCAGTGGCGTCGCGGCAGGCCTCGCTGCTACTGACCCCAAATTGGTTCCCTACGGTGCCATGACCGCGACTTTCTACACCGGGGTTGGCTGCCTGCTAGGGCCCTCAATCCTGTACTTCCTCGTTAGTGGCATCTTCTAAACACANTTGATTNAAGCGAACTTCACATGGCAGTCAATTATTTTCCTAAGCTAAGCAATGAAAACGACAAGGTTGCCCTGGTCGAAGGTGACCAGAGTTACAGTTACGGTGCGGTAAACGAATGCATCGGCCGTTTTGCCACCGGACTGCTCGCGGGCAAAACGGATCTCGAGGAGGAGCGAATCGCTTTCTTCATCCCGTCGTCACTGGATTATGTGACAGCCTTGCATGGCGTCTGGAGAGCAGGTGGCATAGCGGTGCCGCTGAATGTNGCCTCCGCTGTGGCTGAGCTCGATCATTACCTGAGCTGCGCTAGCGTCACACGCATGATCGCGAATTCTGAGTATCACGAAGCGCTTAGCGAGCTATGCGCTTCACTCAACATCGAACTTGTCAGCGTCGATCAGGTGCTAGCCGATAGTGTCGAGGCATTGCCTGAGATCGATGAAACCCGGCGTGCCATGATGCTGTTTACCAGCGGCACCACNAACAAACCCAAGGGCGTTGTCAGCACCCACAAGACCATAAAGGCGCAAATTACCACATTGATCGATGCCTGGGAGTGGAGCGAACACGACGTCATTCCACTGTTTCTGCCGTTGCATCATATTCACGGCATCATCAATATTCTCAGCTGCGGCCTATGGGCTGGGGCCACCGTGCATTTGTTTTCGAAATTCGATATCCCTAGAATTACAGAACAAGTGACATCTGGCACTTTTAATGTATTTATGGCGGTGCCTACGATCTACGTTAAACTTATTCAGTACTTTGATAGTATCGATACGGCAACTGTGCGCGCAATCTGCGATGGCTTTGCGGAAATGCGACTGAATATTTCTGGCTCTGCGGCCTGCCCAATCAAACTGTTCGAACAATGGCAAGAACTCACTGGGCAGGTACTGTTAGAACGCTATGGCATGACCGAAATCGGCATGGGCATATCCAATCCCTATAACGGAGAAAGGCGCGCAGGCTGCGTAGGCCAAGCGCTGCCGGGTGTTGAAGTTCAGCTGTTTAATGAATACGACTCCCCGATCACGGAGGAAGCGCTCGCCGGTGAGATTCGCATCAAGGGAGATAATGTATTCCTTGAGTATTGGGACAATCCCAAGGCCACTTCTGAGTCCTTCAAGGACGGCTGGTTCTGCACCGGCGACGTGGCAGTGGCGGAAGATGGTTTTTATCGCATCATGGGTCGCTCCTCGGTAGATATCATAAAATCCGGTGGCTACAAACTNTCCGCTCTTGAGATCGAGGGTGTGCTGCTGACCCACGACGACATTGCCGAAGTGGCGGTGATTGGGGTTCCAGATGACACCTGGGGTGAAGCGGTGACTGCATTCATCGGACTCAAACCAGGAGCCAGCAGCTTAGAGTATGAAGACCTCAAAACATGGTGTGAGGGAAGAATGTCATCTTACAAAATCCCGAAGCACATCAAACTTGTTGATGCGCTGCCCAGAAACGCCATGGGTAAAGTCACCAAGCCCGCACTGAAAGANCAGGTCTAGCCAGGCACCAACTTACTCTGCNCCTATTTTCCCNCTCATGAAATCAGACGATCCGGGCTAAGCCCTGGACTAATTCAGCGCTGATCAGTGCCGAGAGACGGTGCAGTTGGTATAATGANTAACTTCTTTGCGCGGGCCTGATAGCCTGAACCAATAAACCATCGAGTAGAAAGCACTTTTGAAAATCNAGTTTCTAGGTAAAACCGTCTCCGGCCCATTTACCGTCCCCTCAGGCATAGTGACCTGTTCGGCNAATATCATTCAGCGCTTTTTCGATCTGATTCCCGAAGTCGGCGTGCTCACTACTAAAAGCATTGGGCCAGAGCCGCGACTGGGATACCGAGAACCTGTCCTCACCCAATACGAACCCGGCAGCTTCACCAATGCGGTGGGCCTGACCAATCCCGGCTCCGATCGCTCGGCTGAGTTACTCGGTGCACTCAATATCCCCGACGACAAGTTTCTGCTGATTTCTATCTTCGGTGGCAGCGTAGAGGAATATGTAGAGGTAGCGCGAAAACTTGCGCCCCATGGNGATGGGCTNGAGCTCAACCTGTCATGTCCTCACGCCAAGGGCTACGGCATGGCTATGGGCCAGGACCCCGAACTGGTGCAGGAAATCGTGAGTGCCGTCAAGGCCGCTGTAGGTATCCCGGTCGTCGCCAAGCTGACCCCGAACGTGCCGAATATCTCCGAAATCGCCGCTGCAGCGGCAGCCGGTGGTGCAGACGCGCTGTGCGCTATTAATACCATGGGCCCGGAACGTTACNAGAGTCATGGTCACTCCATCCTGACCAACGGCAAGGGCGGTGTCTCAGGCAAGGCTGTTCTGCCTCGCGCGCTGGAATGCGTGCGAGAGATCANGGCTGCCGTGGATCGTCCCATCATCGCATGTGGCGGCATCAGCAGCGCAGCCGACGTAAGCGAGGCTGTTGCTGCCGGGGCCGACATCATTGGCATTGGTTCCGCACTGATCGGCATGACTACCAATGAGATTGCCGAATATTTTCAGGCCATGGTGCAGGACCTGTCAGCCAAATCCGAGCAGGCCGAAGCCCTGGTGCGCTATGACATAGATATGAACTTTCGACCCGTCACCCTGGTATCAAATGAACGTATAACAGATGACATATGTATTCTCACCTTTAATCGAAAGATCGAGATCGAAGCCGGCCAATTCATTTTTCTGTGGATTCCTGGCCTCGGTGAAAAACCCTTCTCGGCGCTGACCGATGATCCGTTTCAACTGGCGGTGATTAACCTCGGTGAGTTCACCGAGGAGTTGATGTCTTTGGAGCCCGGCACTGAAGCTTACGTTAGAGGACCGCACGGCAATGCTGTAAGCCCCAAGCCTGGTGCTCGGATCATGGCCGTAGCCGGTGGCACAGGCCTCGCTGCTGTTTATCAGCTCGCGCGCGATTTCGGCAATACGGAAATCTTTTTCGGCGCTCGCAGCGCCGAACGGCTCTACTTCCTGGACGAAAGCTCGAAAGTCAGCGACTTGCACATCGCCACTGACGACGGCAGCCGTGGACACCATGGCGTCATTACGGAATTGCTGGAGCAGCGACTCGAAGCGCTGTCGTCGGAAGAAAGGGAGGGCCTGGTATTTTACAACTGTGGCCCTGCCCCTATGGTCAGAGCTGCTGAAATGGTGGAACGCAAATACTGCAGTCCCGAGCGCATTTACAATGCCATTGATTACTGGACCAAATGCGGAGTCGGCATCTGTGGTGCTTGCGACGCACCTGATGGTCGCCGACTCTGCGTCGATGGCCCTTTTCTTGATGCCGCAGATCGCAACAGCGCTGCCCAATAACCGTGTGTCGTTGAGGTGAGGATGAATTTTCGCAGCCTAGGTCTGGCGCAATGCTGACTCCATCGCCATCCAGTAACCGCGCAAGGAAAACCCTAACAGAGATAACCGCGAACGTAACGTGTGCGTTTTAAGATTAAGGCAGCAGCTCATGCTGGGATTTTAACTTCTCATGGGCAAACCAGACACNACTCTCACTTTAATCTATCAAGTCATNTTTTAAGCTGCGGACANATCTCGACAAGTCTNGATGCTTGCANTAGCATGAATNTAAATGAAGTAGTAGCCGGTCATGCTGNAANNCCTGTCTGATTATCCTGCCGTACTGTTTGACGCTCGATGCATAAGACTTGATTAAGCTGGCGCGGTTTAGTTGCGACCCAGATACAAGATCTTGTGGCAGCAACTAGAGACTTCCCCTCAAGCGAAAACAAGAACCGGGGATCATAATGCAGCGCCGCGACTTTCTTACCCAATCCCTAACCGCGTTAGCCGGACTATCAATCTCAACCAATTCCGGGGCCCAAGACTTGGAAAACGCCGCAACGCGAGATTGGTCCGGTAACACGCCACTGCGTTATCCTGACCCGGATCTGATTGCCCTCGACCAACGCTTTCAGCGTTACATCCTGTTTAACACTCCGATTCAACGGCACCATGTCGGCACTTTTTGGGCAGAGGGGCCAGCCTGGAATGGCGTTGGTCGTTACCTGGTGTGGAGTGATATTCCGAACAATATCCAGTTGCGCTGGATTGAAGATGACAATCGCGTCACGGTGTTCCGCAAACCTGCTGGCAACAGCAACGGCAATACATTCGACTACCAGGGCAGACAATTGTCCTGTGAGCACGGCAATCGCCGCGTCGTGCGCTATGAATATGATGGCTCGGAAACGGTCATCGCCGACAAATTTGAAGGCACACCGCTGAACTCGCCTAATGATGTGGTGGTCCACCCGGATGGCAGTATCTGGTTTACTGATCCACCTTATGGTATCCGTGGAGACTATGAGGGTAATCGCGCCGAGCAGGAGTTGCCTCTATCTGTCTATCGCGTCGACGCTGCCAACGGCAGAATAAGCCGGGTGACCGATGACATTGATGCACCTAACGGATTGTGCTTCTCCCCCGATTATGCCCTGCTTTATGTAGCCAACACCGGCGCAGGTCGCGATATCAAAGTGTGGGATGTCGATGGTGCCCGTCTTCGCAATGGCCGTGTATTCGCAGAATTAGTCAATCCCGTGAATGGCACCCGAACCTCAGCTGATGGCATCCGCTGTGACTTGGACGGCAACATCTGGGCGGGCGCACGTCCCGGCGTGCAAGTCATTGCTCAGGATGGGGATACGATAGGCGTGATTCGCCTGCCAGAGGTATGTGCTAACATCTGTTTTGGCGGTGTCAAGCGCAACCGTCTATTCATGACTGCAAGTCAGTCACTCTATTCGGTCTATGTTGGCGTTCGTGGTGCCGGCATCGCCTAAGTGCCTTTTATCTTGTAATCCAGTCCGACGGTCCACAACAAGCCGGTTCGGTTTCATTGCAACCGGGTTTTCTGCTCTAATACATCCTCTTTTGCATTCTTCAAATCACGAAGGGGGAACTATGAGTGTAAGAATCCTACGTCATAGCCTGAACATGCTGGCAGCCGCTGGCCTGTTCGCCATTAGCCTTACAAGCTACGCGGATATAGAGCAGTCCAATCTAGATGCGGTCACCGCAGATCTACAGACACGCATTGATGCCGGCAAGCTTTCGGGTGCCGTGGTTATGGTTGCCCAGGACGGTAGAGTCCTGATGAATGAGGCACTAGGCTACCAGAACGTGGAAGACCAGGTGCCCATGAGCACCGACACGATCTTCCGTATCTTTTCCATGACTAAGCCAGTCACAGGCACAGCTCTGATGATGTTATGGGACGAGGGCAAATTTCAGCTGGAAGACCCGGTTGAGAAACACCTGCCTGAACTGGCTGGTATGCGGGTCATGGTAGAACAGGATGAGGACGGCAACTGGGTAACCGAACCCGCTGAACATCCCATGACTGTTCGTGAATTGATGAGCCATACCGGTGGCCTGGCATACACGCCACCCCTTTCGCAAGGTCCTGTGCCCAAAGCGTATGCTGAGGCCGGCATCATGAACTTGACGGGTGCCAGCCTGAACGAATCCATACCCGCATTGAAAGATATTCCACTGACTTACCAGCCCGGTACCCAATGGGTTTACAGTATATCTGTGGACGTCCAGGGTTACATGGTCGAGCGCCTGTCTGGCATGAGCTTCGGTGAGTTTTTGCAAACCCGCCTGTTTGAGCCATTGGGCATGGTAGATACCGGCTTCTATGTGCAGCCTGGAAACCATGATCGCCTGTCGCGGCAATATGCGCCCAACAGTGACGGTACTCTGCGCCGGACCGACGACCGCGGCGGTATTGCTGCATTCGATTTCAAGAGTGCGCCCCGGTTTGAGTCTGGTGGGGGTGGTCTGACCTCGACCGCGGCGGATTACATGCAATTCGTGCAGATGCATCTGAAAAAGGGCGAACTGAATGGGGTGCGCGTACTGTCAGAGGAAGCGATTGACCTGATGCGCAGCAATCAGCTCCCGGATGCCGTACCCAATATCGGACAGCTCTATCCCGGCAATGTTTTTGGTCTGGATTTCGCCATTGTGGCAGATTCTGATGCATACCAGGATGCCTCCGAAGGCACGCACTGGTGGTGGGGAATTGCTGGCTCTTGGTTCTGGATCGACCCTGTTGAAAACATCGCCTTCATCGGCATGATTCAGAATGATGACATTCTGTATTCGCTGCAGGTACACGCTGCGGCCAGAGCTGCGATTTACAAATAGTCCGCGCAAATCGTAAACAGTCCGCGAACCCACACGGGTTCGCCGACTCAACTATACCTCTTCTCAGTTTTTCATAAGAAGCTACGCCACGAAGACCTCCGCAAGCGTTTATGCAGCGGGGTCTGATAAGCCTGCAGTGTTATCACCCGTGTGTTGCCATCGCTTAGGCAAGCCCTTGAGATCCATTCCTGTTCATTTTGCGCGTTGCGAGAAAGAAATGGCCAGTCGACCACTGCGAGCCCGCCGTCAAAGCGGATAGTGTCAGCAGTAACTAGTGACGCAGCCTGGTGAATTTGACCGGCAATCTGACCACACTCTTTAAAAATATCGAGTGATGTTGCCAGCGGCTTTTCCAGTCGGGGTGAAATAGCTTCACCTTCGCCTGTAGTTGGGCGGACAGGCTGGGAGAGTAACATTCAGCTACGGTCTACTGGTCATTTCTAGCCTGAGCAAGAGGAATGTGGCTACAGACTAGAAATAACTTCGCGAATATAGGCCACGGCTTCAGTCACCGACTTTTCCTCAACATCCACTAGGCGATTCGCCTCGCGCATTACTTCGCTGGTGATTTTGCTTTCAAGAGCAGAGAGAGTTTCTACAAACAGCGGATCATTCATAGCTTCCGCGGATACCGCCAGGAAACCATCATAGGGCGGTAAGGCATTGAGCGGATCTTCAAGCAGCAGAAGGTCAAACTCTGCCACTCGACCATCGGTTGTGTAGGCTGAAATAACATCCACCTGCCCCTCTGCAACCGCGGTATACATCAGCGAGGTATCAAAAGTGAGCTTCTCGTTGAAGTCGATGCCATAGGTTTCCCGCAGTCTAGCCCACTCCGGACGCCCGAAGAATTCGAGGTCACCGGCCGCTATAAGACCCTCGGCCACAGGCAGCAGATCGTTGATGGAAGATATTCCCATCGCCTCAGCACGATCCCGACGCATGGCAAGTGCATACAAATTCTGAAAGCCGAGCCGCGCCAGGTTCTGCATCCCGTGTTCTTCACTCAGGTATTGGTTTACCGCCTCCATCACCGCATCCCTGCCTGGATTTCCCTCTTGGCTCATCCGATTCGCCCAAATCGTGCCCGAATATTCTAGATAAACATCAACCATGTTGTTTGCCGTGGCCTGAAACACCACCTCTGTGCCCATGCCCANGCGCTGTTCNGTGTTGAACCCTGCATCCTGCAGCGCTGCCTCTANGACNCCNGCGATGATGTATTGTTCGGTGTAACCTTTACCTCCCACCACATAGTCGACNNCGGGCTCAGGCAGCANACTGTAGGCAGAAAAAATGCCGGTGACNGCGANCGCAGACACGACAGCATTTCGATTGCGCTTNTAGCGTGGCGTATCTGCTATCTCCGTGCGATTCTCCACCAGCCATTGAATACCACCAATGATATNATCGAGAACAACCGCCATCAGCGCTGCAGCTACGCTGCCNACAGTNACTGCCACNAGGTTTCTTGTTTGCAGCCCGGTGAAAATATAGTTGCCAAAACTGGTTGCGCCCACCAGGGTAGAGAGCGTGGCCAGTCCAACGGTCCAGACGGCGGCAGTACGGATACCGGCTATAATCACTGGCAGAGCCAGCGGGATGCGAATCTGNGTCAGAATCTGGCGAGAGGACATACCAATGCCNCGGGCAGCCTCCACCACGTCGTCGGCAACGGTTTCCAGACCGGTGACCGTGTTCCTTACGATGGGCAACATGCTGTAAAGCACCAGCGCGATGATGGCTGGCAACAGGCCAATTCGCCCACCNAACATGGCGACCACCAGCGCCAGGATCGCCACACTGGGAAATGTCTGAATGATGCTTACCGTAGTCAGCAACGGTCGCTTCACCAGGCTGGACTGCGCTGCCCAGATCCCAAGCGGAATGCTGATGAAAATTCCCAGGATTAATGCGATCAAAGTAAGGGTCAGGTGTCCCTGAAAATACGCTGATAACAGAGAAAGCTGCTCGATCAAGTTTTCATTCATCGCGCTGTNCCGGTCCGCGCCCACCGCGCAGTAGCTGTTCAAGACGGTCGGCCCTGAGTCGAGGCATCTCCACCAACTGACTCACGTAAGGATGAGCGGGCGAATTCAGCAATTCTGTAGGCGTTCCTATTTGTAGCACCTCACCCTGCTTCATCACCGCAATACGGTCCGCCATTAGAAGCGCTTCAGTCATATCGTGAGTCACCATAATGACCGTAAGCTTAAGCTCTGCCTGAATTCGCTTGAACTCTTCTTGTAACTCGGCACGAGTAATAGGATCCAGTGCGCCGAAAGGTTCGTCCATCAACACAACATCAGGTTCGGCTGCCAAAGCGCGAGCCACGCCTACGCGTTGCTGCTGCCCCCCCGAGAGTTGAGCCGGCAGACGCCGCGCGTATTCCTCAGCGGATAGCCCNACCATGGCAAGGGTTGCCTCAGTACGCGCCTGTACTCGCGCATCCGAATAGTTAAGTAACCTGGGAACCGCCGCAACATTTTCAGCGACCGTGTAGTGGGGAAACAGGCCTATGCCCTGAAACACATAGCCAATATTGCGGCGCAGCGTCTCCGGGCTCTGTTGCAAGACATTNTCGCCATTGACGAGGATAGAGCCATGACTGGGCTCTTCAAGCCGATTGATCATCCTGAGAGTAGTGGTCTTTCCGCAGCCAGACTCACCGATGAGACCCAGTAACTCCCCTCGCTCCACGGTAAATGAAGTGTCGGCAACGGCATTGGACTTGCCACCGTCATAGGACTTGCGAACATTTTGCAACTCGATCATGGCTNCACCATACTAGCAAGCCAATGGCTAGTCTGTCCTGCTCGATAGCTGGAGTGAAGCAAACTTTCCAACGTCATTAAGATCTTGCGGAGCGATTGCATCCAGTGAAAATAAAAGGACTCCGGTTTGTGGGCTTGTTGCTCGCGCTGCTCCCAGGTGCCTGCGCCGAATCGGGGCCCATTGAAAAGGCCCTGTCTTTAGGTACACCTGCAGTAAGTAAGGTGATGGCAAACCTAGCACAGCATGAAGTGCAANTTCTGTTTACCGAAGTAATATGTANGCAGGATGGCAGCAATGTGTTTCAGGATGATGAATACGGGCTGAAGGACGCGCGCGATCACTATCCCGCTAGCACCGTGAAGCTTCCGGTGGCGCTATTGGCGCTGGAGAAGCTGCAGGAAGACGATCGCATCGACCGCTACACGCGCTTTACGGTGATGGGGGANCCAAACGGCANCAGCTTTACCAACGAGCTTATCGAGCTGTTNGTAGTCAGCNACAACCAGNCCTACAACCGATTATTCGAGTTCTTGGATAAAGACGAGATCAATCAATGCCTCAGCGTCAAGGGTCTGCTGGCCAGAATCTCTCATCGTCTCTCTATACCAGACTCAGATGTTTTGACCACGCGAGTAATGCAATTCTCTGGCGCAGGCGNTGATCCCGTTGTGATCGAACCCATTGAAAATTCTACTATCGAGCCAGTGTCGCCAAGTAATCTCAACAAGGGAGTCGCCTACATCGAAAATGGCGAAAAGATTAATGCGCCCTTCGACTTCAGCGAAAAGAACTACCTGCCATTGCGTAGTTTGCATGGTGTGATGAAGCGGCTGATGTTTCCTGAAAACTTTACAGAAGAACAGCNNTTTCATCTGTCTCCCGCACACCGAGTGTTTGTACTTAACAACATGCAAACACTGCCGAGAGAAGTGGGCTATGAGAAGACGGAATTTCCTGATGGCTATGCGAAATTTCTCGTACTCGATGATCTTGAGGGTGCGCCCCTGTGCATCTCAAGGTTCGCAATAAGTCGGGGGTGGGCATATGACTACTAAATGGCCCGCAGCCTACATTCTGGAAAAGAAATCCGGTCGTGAATTCAGTATCTCCGCCAGCATTCACGTCAACGCCAACCAGACATTCAATGACAACGAGTACGAGCATGAGGAGTTAGGCGCACAATTCGTGGGTGAGTCAGGGCGCCAGCTTATTGGATTCGAAGAGCAATCGAACTAGTTCTGGCCCGCCGCTTCCCTGCCCAGCCGCAGTGCGCNGCTGGCCCCCGCCGACAAACCGCTATCCACTCCCACAGTGACAAAACGAAAGCCTTGTTCGATGCGCTGCTGCACAGTGCGGGCGTTTGAAGTTATGGCACAAGGCACATCATGCTCCAGGCAAGCTGCTAAAACTCGCTGGATCGCGGCCTCCACTTCTGGTGCCGCCGGGCTGGTATAGCCCATTGAAGTACTGAGGTCAGAGGGGCCGATAAAGATTCCGCCCACGCCAGGCACGCTGATTATTTCTTCGATATTGGCGACACCTTCCGGTGACTCTACAAACATAATGGCCAGCAGTTCACCCTGAGGATCATGNGGCCACACATCGGCGCGGGCATGNTAATCCCGCACCCCCCAGTACCATGCCGCATTGGATGGGTTNCGNCCTCGCAGTCCCTCAGGCTCATANTCATCGACGCCATTGACCTGGGGNTAGCGGGTTGCCCNCACCGCCANCTCAGCCTGCTCGCGATTCTGGATGGNGGGAAACATGATGCCGTAGGTCCCCACATCCAGCACTTGCTTAGNNTGGGCGATTATCTCATCAGCTCCNCCGGCGGCGGGAATACGCACGAAGGGCACCACATCTGGCTGGAGATTGCCTTTCTCAAGGATGCTGCGCTTGTTGGTCATGCCCAGCAGGAATGCACGCAATCTTTCCACATCGAAAGGCGCATGCTCCATATCGATGAGNATGAAATCCAGTCCCGAGCTTGACATGGTGCGCGCGTTTGTAAGGGAATAGTCAAAGGACAATAGGCCGAAAGCCGGCTCGTCTTGTTCAAACAGGTCGATGAGTTTATTGAGTCGTGGCGCATCAGATTGAGCAGACGCACTGGCGGCAAGTATTGCCGCTAGTGCAATGCCTATGGTTGGCCACACAGTAGCTGATTTCATTGCTCTATCGCCGCTGGCTTGAGCTAGCGCTGATACCAGGGGGGCTCAATCAGCAGCTCAGNATCGGCGCCGGGCTTGGGAACAAACTTTTGTGAACGACCATACTGGTTGTCACCGCCAATCAAATTGCCCGCGGGGTCTACCGTAAAAGTGTGCACCTCGATGTAGCCATCGGGTAATTCAAGTGGCACCAGCCAGGTGTATTTCAGATTGCCTTCGAAATCAAAATTCAGAAATCTTAGTGGACCGAGATCAGTAATCCAGAAATCGTTTTCATTGACGATGATGTCCAGTGGTAGAGTCAACGGCGAGCCAATAGAGCGTTCGAATTCGATTACCGCGGGATCGTCAGTTGCACGGAACAGGTTCACCTCGCCGCCCATGCGATCAAGCACAAATACTCGACCCTCNGGGCCAACAGCAACCGCATGGAGCGTATTAAACTGACCAGGCCCATCACCCTCACCACCAAACTCGCCCAGGTAATTCATGTCGTTGTCATAAATAATCACGCGGTGATTATCGAGTCCATCGGCAACCAGGATGCGACCATCTGGCATAAACGCCACGTCCTGGGGTCGACCGTAGTGGGTTTCGTCGTTGCCGGGAACTAGTTTCTCTCCGAAGGTCGCAAGTACCTCGCTGCCATCGTTAGCAATCACATAGATCTGATGAAAGGTTTCATTCACCAGCCAGATTCGGCTCTCGGGATCATAGGGGCTGATACGGATACGGTGCGGGCCAGGGCCATCTGAGCCCTCGCAGAGATAGTCCAGGTGATCCCAGACCTCCAAAACTTCNCCATCGCCATTAACCACATACAAGCAATTTTGCCAGGCTCGGCGATTGGTTTCCCGCAGCACGTTGATACCCACATAACCCGCGTAACCAGGGAATTCCTCGGGTACCGGATAGGGCATGATAGTCTCGCCACGCTGGGCAATGATTATGCGGTCTTCAGACTCAGCCCACACGCCAGAGTTACCTCCAAAGGCGAAACCCGGCTCTTGNAAGGGTTCGGCCCANCCTGACACTACGTTATAGGGGCTCTCGCCAATACGGCCTCGGGCGTTGCCCTGCTGAGCCAGGGTTTGGTTAGCCANGATCAGGCTGAGAATTAGGGCTGTGACACGGATCANGATTCCCATCGCGAATACCTCTTTGTTGGTCTTGCATTGCTTTTTATTCATAATTGGTTCGTGCAAGCCTCTAATAATGACAAATCCAGGGNAGCGGGTATAGCGCGGCAGCAGTGTATTAGCGAATTCAGCNTACTCGCTGCTGCGCCTTCTTGGCCAGGCGCGCTTGATGCAGNAGCGGTTCGGTGTAGCCATTGGGCTGCAGCCGACCTGCAAACACCAGGTCACAAGCAGCCTGAAAGGCAATGGACTGTTCAGGATTGGTTGTCATGGGCTCGTAGGCCGGGTCATGTTGATTCTGCGCATCCACCACCGCCGCCATACGCAGCAGGGTTGCTCGCACATGCTCTTCTGAACACAAACCGTGGTGAAGCCAATTAGCGATGTGCTGCGAGGATATCCTCAGAGTAGCCCGGTCTTCCATTAGTCCTACGCTGTGGATATCAGGCACCTTGGAACATCCTACTCCCTGATCTACCCAACGTACCACGTATCCCAGAATGCCCTGCGCGTTGTTATCAAGCTCATGCTGAATCTCTTCCGCGCTGAGGCTGTCAGGNTCTTGCATAAGCGGGATGTCAAGCATGTCAGCAAAATCGGCTGGCGCGCGGCTCTTCAGAGTCTGCTGCACGTCGGCCACATTAACCCTGTGGTAGTGAAGCGCATGCAATACCGCCGCAGTCGGTGATGGCACCCAAGCGGTATTGGCCCCAGCCTCTGGGTGCCCTATTTTATGCTCGAGCATCGCCGCCATCAAATCCGGCATTGCCCACATGCCCTTGCCAATTTGGCTGCGACCCTGAAAGCCACAGGCCAGGCCGGTATCTACATTGTGTTGTTCATAGGCAGCAATCCAGGCCGTGGACTTCATCTTCGCTTTAGCCACCAAGGGTCCAGCTGCCATTGAAGTATGGATCTCATCACCTGTGCGATCAAGGAACCCCGTATTGATAAAGACTACCCGATCCCTTGCTCTATAGATGCATGACTTAAGATTCAGCGTGGTTCGACGTTCTTCATCCATGATGCCGACTTTCAGGCGTAACGGCTCCAGGCCCAAGAGCTTCTCGACGGCAGCAAAGACATCGCAGCAAAATTCAACTTCTTCCGGTCCATGCATTTTTGGCTTTACGATATAAACACTGCCCGCACGAGAATTGCGCAGTTTATTCCGCTCGAGCACATCAATCGCACCTACTGCGCCGGTGATGAGNGCGTCTAGCAAGCCCTCATAGATTTCCTNACCCTCGCTNTCCANAATGGCTGGNGTACGCATCAAGTGTCCCACATTACGCACCAGCAATAGGCTTCGACCCGGCAAACTAAATTCCTTGCCTTGAGGGTCAAGGTAGTGCCGATCAGGGTTCAACTTGCGCGTCAACTGCGCTCCATTTTTTTGAAAGGTTTCCTGTAGCTCACCGGTGATAAGCCCTAACCAGTTGCGATAGACCTCAACCTTGTCTTCTGCATCCACCGCTGCAACCGAGTCTTCACANTCCTGAATCGTCGTAATGGCAGCCTCAAGGCAGACGTCTTTGACGGCGGCCGCGTCTGCACCGCCAATCTCTGAATCTGGATCTATTTGAATCTCCAGATGCAGCCTGTTGTTTTGCAGCAAGATAGCTGATGGTGTCTCAGCCGGGCCCCTGAAGCCTTTGAACTGAGCAGGATACTGCAGGGAGTTAACACCGGACGCAGTTGCCACACGCAATTCGCCGCCATCAATACTGTAACCCATAGCATCACGGTGTGAGGCGCTTTTAAGCGGACAGGCCTGATCCAGAACATCCCTGGCAAAGGCGATGACTTTAGCACCACGGATCGGGTTATAGGCCCCTGCGCGCTCTGCTCCGTCTGTTTCAGGTATAGCGTCGGTGCCGTAAAGTGCATCATAAAGGCTTCCCCAACGGGCATTGGCAGCGTTCAGGGCAAAACGCGCATTCTTGACGGGCACCACTAATTGCGGGCCAGCCTGCATACTGATTTCCACATCAACATGGTCAGTGTCGATTTCGAAATCGGGCACCGCATCGCTTAAGTAGGTAATAGAGGTGAGGAACTTTTTATAGTCAGCAGGATCTGGCTTACCAGTGTGTTGCTTATGCCAGGCATCAATCTGCTGCTGCAAGTCATCACGCCTTGCCAATAGCTGCGAGTTTCGAACCGTAAACTCACTCAGCAAGGCTTCTGTGCGCTGCCAGAATTGATTGGGGTCGAGATCAAGATGAGGAAGTAATTCCCTTTCTGCAAACTGCCGGAGCAGCTCATCGACCTGAAGTTTTCCTATCGCGACATATGCCATGCTTGGAGTTTACTGCGATTATAAATAAATCGCATCAGCAGCCACGATTAGGACAGATTGCGGATTTGAGGGCAAGTGCGCAGAAGTCCAGGAATCATCTTCTTTCGAGGCAAGTTTGGTCATTTCCAGAGCAGATTCATGCATTCGTTCCAGAGTCGCCTGAAAGCGCTTCGAGTCCGCTGTGCCGGTATCCTTGGCAATCGCAGCTGCATTCAATANCCTGATCAACTGGATCATTTTGTCGCCTTCATCGCGCAGCTCGCAATAATGGCGTTCATTCGGAAACAGCTCGGGCGATAAGCCCCATACGCCGGCTTCCATCAGCAACACACCCAGCAAGGCAAGCGGTAGCTGTCATTGCACGCCCAACGACGCACTAAGTATATTTGCAGTGAAAAAGAATGCCAATACCAAGTCCGGTCAGGCCCAGATCGATCCTGCGACGAAGATTACGTTTCACTAGTTTAGTCTCGTTGTTCCGCTGAATTATTTGCCAGCAATTTATTATTTTAACCAACCAGACGAATAGTTAATCCACCAGGCTCACATTTAGCTTAGCGGTAAACAGCATAGTCCGATCCAGGTCCTGAGTCGCATAGTCCAGCAGCGTTTCTTCACTCTGCTCGACCATTCCATCAAACTTGCTTTCCCCGTTTACTACGACCCGCAGAGGCAGTTCAAAATCTACAGCATTGGGGCTTAACAGCAATGTGAATCGGTTCACACCCCGGGCATCCACTTCGAATTGATTACCAGTGCGAGTTACCTGCAACAGCGACGGTCTATCCGCCTCTGTCATTTCGTTGATTTCTATCCAGTGGTTCCTGTTATACCGATCCGTGCGATCTGCCACCCATTGAATATTGGCAGGCAAAGGGTCTCTCGGGTTGTCTGCCTTGAACTGTTCAATAACAGCCTGGTAGTCAGGTAACCAGCTGGTGTTGTGCCCACCTTCTTCGATCACAGTCCAGGTGTGGGGCACATCCACATCCTGCAATATCTGGATAAATGAGCGCAGTGACTCTGCAGGGTACAAACGGTCGTTCTCGCCATTCACAATGTAGAGCGGTTTATTCATCAAGTTTTCAAAATAGAGTCGGTATCCACCTCCGCTCTGCTTGCTTCGCAGCACACCTGGATGACCAATATAGGGAAGAAAGGCAGCCCACTGTGTGGGTTGCTTGAAGGCAAAGAAATAGGCGCCCGTGCCGCCGTCAGAGATACCGGTCATGGTTACCCTGTTTTCATCAACATTGTAGGTCGCCTTCAGCTCATTAAGTATTGCAGGAATATTTTCTGACTGTGAGTCCTGCCACCAGTAAGCCTCGGCCCAGGCAAATGGAATTACGATAATGCGACCGGGCTGAGCCACCCTCTCGTAACTTCTCTGCCAGAAACTTTCCTCTGCATCTGTCCTGGGCCGACCAACACCACCGTGCAACACAAACTCAAGCGGGTAGGACTGGTTCGGGTCATAGTCTTCTGGCACATACAGCATGTAAGGATATTCGGTGCCTTCTGCATTGATACGCTGCCGCAGCTGTTCACCAGTTGGCACATCGGCATCATACATCGGCCCAGCTTGGAACAAGGCCAGTAATTCTTCGACACTAGTTTGGCTCGCCAAGATCTCATCTACCAGCGCGGCTCTTGCCGCCGCCGAATCGGCGCGCCAAAACTCTGTGACTGCAGCTTCACCCAACTCAGTTAGGGACTCTTGCCCCTGAGCACTTGCCTCAATACCCGCCAATACACAAATAATAAGTGTCAGGTATCCTAGTTTATACTGATAACTGCGATTACTTATGATGTCGAAATGCCTCCATTAATTGCACCAAACAAACTAGATAGTCTGCCTTCTAATCCAGTTCTCCGCCCAATTCGGTATACACTGCACGCAAAAAACGGTCTGGATTGCCATAACGATCATTGTAAGCGACAGTAGGATTTGCGGCCGCAACCTCTTTGTAGCTCATACCTCTTTCCACCATCGGCGCAACCTGGTCCCTGACATCTAGAATCATGTCGCGAAACCCCATGACATCCATGCGAGTTGAAACCTCTCCATGCCCTGGCAAAATCAGCGTATCCGGGCCGGCTGTGCCAATCAGCAGACAGAGCGCCTGAATACTTCCGTCCAGAGTGCCGCCGTTGTTGGTATCGATTACTGGAAACGCCGTCGTGCGAAACACATCGCCAGTATGAATCACATCAGAATCGACGAAATAAATAAAGGTATCGCCATCGGTGTGGGCTGGTGGCACGGGAAAAGCGTAGACCTCTTCACCATTCAGGTGAATGGTGATCGCATCACTATAGGTTAGCACTGGCAGTGCGGCTGCTGGTGACTGTGCCGCCAATCGCACCCGCACCTCGTCACGGGCAAGGATAAGGATACCCAGCTTACCGAGATTCTCATTGCCGCCGGTGTGATCACCATGCACATGGGTGTTGATTACGAATCGAATTTCACCCTCATTGAGTTGCCTGATGGCGGCCAGGATTTTGTCAGTAAGGGGCGCATACTGATCATCGATCATGACGACTCCATCTTCCCCAATCGAGAGGCCAATGTTCCCGCCAGCGCCCTGCAGGTAATACACGCTACCTGCAACATGATGTGTGACTATTTCTACATTGCTGAAATCCTGCTGCGCGCGCGAGGCCGGAGAAAAA
Source organism: Gammaproteobacteria bacterium (assembly GCA_002684935.1). Taxonomy (GTDB): domain Bacteria; phylum Pseudomonadota; class Gammaproteobacteria; order Pseudomonadales; family Pseudohongiellaceae; genus UBA9145. Next base: position 6,734 of record NYWC01000071.1, on the reverse strand, counting down.
AGCCACATAAGACCCAGCANGGTGATCATTGCTGCCGGTTTTCTGGAAAGAGTCATCTTGTTCTCCCGCTTTGTAAACTCGTCTTCCTCCAGCATAAGAGCCCGGCCGGAGCTTGTCCACGCTATAGCAGGCAATTCGGCCTATTTTGGTTTAAAGTAAAGCAAAAATGCGGCCAGAAGCAGGAAATTTCGACTANTGTCGTATGGACCATANTACTTTGCCGGCTGGAATTACGCAGGTCCCGGGCAAGCGCCCTGAAAACATGAGAAATTCTTCCATACTCACTACGAGCGGCCTNATAGGCGCGCTGTCGCTAGTCCTGCTCCTGGGCTTTGCCACCGAGGCTTTCGCGCAGTCTGACCGCGACCCCGACGATCTGCCGCTATTGGATCTCGATCGTCCCATACGGCTGAATTTTTCTGGCGATTGGGAGAAAGATTTCAATCGCAGCGATCGTTGGGAAGACGAGCTTAACCGCTTGTTTCAGATTCGGCAGGANCGCGCCGCCTCTCAACGCGCCGGTGTGACGACTCGCAATGTGCCGCGCACATCACTCGGTAATCTCAATCTCAACTCGCTGATGCCTAGAGGCACCAACATTGTCGATTTAGCCCGGCTCGCTGAATATGTGAGCCGGCAGACAACGATTCACATCGAGCAAGATCGCAATGAAGTTCGTATCGAACGCCGCGGCGAGGCTCCCTTGATCTGCAGCATTGAAGATGGGCTCCGCGAGACATTTCGCAGCGAACACGGCAATGAATTTTGCGGTTGGGATGGTCAACAGTTGGTTTTCATAACCAGNCTGCCCGACGATCTTGAGATCAGCCATCGCTTCGACGTTGCCGCGGATCGAGAAGAACTNCGCATGGTGACCAGTATTTCCCATAAAGGGTCAGCTCCCTTCAACCTGATCCAGGCCTTTAATCGCTATGATGCTGGTATCGATAATCTAAACTGCGTGCTCACCGTAACCCGCGGCCGCGTCTGCAGCCAGGTCACGCCGTTGGGTGAAGACCGGAGTCGGTAACTATGTTGGCGCGTNCGCTATTGCTTAGCCTGATGATCCTGGCAACGAGTTGCAATCAGCTCGCGACACCGCCTCCGCCCCCGGCTATCGAGTATCCGCAGGTGGGTGACGTCAGCCTGCTAATCGCGCCGCAGAGTCCGGCTGAAGTGCAACTGCTTGATATTGGCATCGTCGTGTTCGACAACGTCGAAGACCCAGCTGCAACCCAAACTTACGGTGACCAGGTCTTTGCCGAGGTGAGGGACAAAGAAATCCGTTATATGCCGTTTCTGCTGCGCAATACCCTGATCGAATCNCAACAGTGGGGCGCAGTGCGGGTGCTGCCGCTAGCNGATCCGTCAGTAGATCTGCTGGTTAGCGGCACAATTNTGGTTTCCAATGGCACTGATCTTGCNTTNCAAATAAAGGTCCGCGACAGCACTGGGCGCAGCTGGCTAGAAAAGGTCTATGGCGATACTGCCTACCTNGCTGACTATCCCNAGAATATCCGCTTCACCGCGGGCAANCCGTTTAATCCCGCTGCTCACACGGAACCCTACCTCGACCTGTATGAGCAGATCAGCAACGACCTGCTGGCCGTCAGAGCCCTGTTTACGGCAGCAGAGATGCAGAACATTCGCGATGTCTCGCGGCTAGTCTATGCCAATGACCTGTCACCAGAATCTTTTGGTCACATGCTGGAGCAGGACGGCAATGGCNAGCTGCAGGTCATCAGCCTGCCAGCCGAGAACGATCCCATGTTGGCGAGAGTCGAAGACATGCGGCTGCGTCACCATGTCTTTATAGACACGGTAGACGAATACTACGAAGCGCTCCATGACGAAATGCAGCAGGCCTATGTCATGTGGCGGCGCCATGCCTATGATCAGGAAGAGCAGGAAGGNGCCCTTGCCCCTGAACCCATCAGCCAGGATTTTTTCAGCAGCAGCAGTGGCTATCTGACCATGACCCAGCGCTACAACCGATTTCGCTGGAGCAAGATCTACCAGCAAGAATTTCGCGAACTAGCCGCCGGTTTCAATCAGGAGTTGGCGCCTGCGATCCTTGAACTCAATGAACAGGTGCATGGCCTCAGTGGCACAATGGAAGAACAATACATCCAGTGGCGTCGCATTCTAAGACAACTATTTGAATTAGAGGCTGGCGACGCCTGATTGGCAATCGCGCTACGGGCGCGCTCTATTCAACCCGAAGATTCAAGCTGCTATTCCCCGCAAAACAATTTTGATTTACCCACAAATGCGGTAGTCTCTGANCNATTCTACAAAAACAACAATAATAAATAGGAGNGTCATTATGTCCGAAACACTCTCGGCGGAGGCGAGTTCCCGAACCAAGTGGATTGTCGGTGGTTCGCTGGCAGGTCTACTGGCAGTCGGAATCATCGGTTTTCTGATTTATTCGTCGGTTTGCCCCTGTGACCGAACGCCGGGTGGATTTCTGTTTGGAGAGGCAGCAGATGGCCCGGTGNCGGATTGGGCCTTCGCAAACGAAGTTCCCCTGTGCCAACTGCAGATCTACGCTGGCATTCGCCCCCATTCGATTAACCTGAATTGCATGGCGACAGAGACCGGCGAATTATTCCTGAGCTGCTCGGTTTGTGAGCGCAAATACTGGGCCGGTAAAGTGGAGGCCAATGAGACAGGGGTGATGCGGCTAAATGGTGTCGTCTATCCAATCGTGCTTAACCGTGTCCAGGACCCCTCGCGTATGGAGCAGGCCTGGCAAGCACGGATTCAGAAATTACAGACCTTTGGCGGTGGTCCCTATAACCCTACACCAGANCTTGATGCAGAGCGCCCTGACCACTGGTGGACATTTCAAGTGACATCACGCAGCTGAGCATTAACATGTTCAGCAAGCGAATTCAAAAACCTAGTTAAAACGCTAAAATACTANCAAGATTGCACTGTCAGATCTTGTGAGGAATACGATGATGATTAAATCCATGATTGCAGCATTCGCGCTCGCGGCAGCCCTCAGCAGTCAAGTCCACGCACAACAACCCAACTGGATAGAGTTAGCGGTCCATAATTTTGGCGCCCCTGTCAACACCATGTGGGCGGAGGGCGAGCTCTCGTTCGCTGCGGATGGCACCATGGTTTACTGCAGCGCGCGCCAGGATATGGCCGTGGCAGATGGCGACCCGAAGGATCTGTATATCGCCAAGTTCAATTCGGATACTGGCACCTGGGGTACGCCGGTCAATATGGGTATGCCCGTCAATCAACCACCAGCCACGGACGNAGACCCGCTGCGTCTGGGCGACGACCGCGAGCCATGGATCACGGCCGACGGCAACACAATCTACTTCCGATCGGATCGTCTCGCGACCTCGACACCGCGCAACAATCACGATGTATTTGTAACCCGCAAGGTAAACGGCACCTGGTCAAACCCAGAGCTGGTTGGCTATCCAGTCAGCACCACTGAGGGTGATGAGCACTGTCCTGCAGTTTTGCAGGATGGTGAGACCCTCTGCTTCGCTTCGCGTCGAACCGGTGGCTACGGCGGTTCCGATATTTATTGCGTTAAACCTGATGGTAACGGCGGCTGGGGGGATGCAGTGAATCAAGGGCCAAACATCAACACCGCAGCGGAGGAATTCCATTTCACGCAGGATGTAGACGGTAAAGTTTACTTCACTTCCAACCGTCCAGGTGGCTTCGGTGGCATGGACATCTATGGCGCTGCATCTCGCGGCCCGAATAATTGGGCGCCATCGTTCAATCTGGGAGAAAAAATAAATACTGCAGGTGCCGATATGTGTCCAGCTCTACCGCCCGGCGGAGAAACCATCGCCTGGTTCTCCTCTCGTCAGGACAGCAGCTTCGGCAACGCCGACATTTTTTGGACCAGCAAGATAAATATCGCAGACGAAGAATAGTTTCGCCACGTCTAATCACTGGCATTCGGTGCTTAGAATAGCTGGTATGTTCGTGCCCGATACAAAGTATCGGGCACACATCCTTTCTTCACCCTGTGGGTCTCAGTCGCGACGGCTTCTCGATCAGCGGCTCAGGATCAGGCCAGATTAGTGGCAAACAGATTTAGCAAGCGACCCCAGGCGCGCTCGGCCTGTTCCTGATGATAAACCTGTGAATCGATCGCGCACCAACCGTGCAGCGCGTCAGAATACACTTCAATTTCCGCATCGATGCCCGCAGCACTGTAAGCTTCGCTTAAAGTAACCTTGGCTTGGGGATCGTTCTGGTCATCGTTGTCCGCAACGCAATGCAGCATGGCCGCCCGGGTTTCTGGAATCAGCAAATGCGGGCTATCAGGGTTCCCAGTAGCCAATCCACCGCCGTGGAAAGTGCCTCCCGCTGCAAAGCGCTCAGGCACCGCTGCAACGGTTCGCATCACCATGGGCCCACCCATGCAGTAACCGGTGGTCCCTATGCCCTTGCCGGTATCCACTTCATCCTGTTGATCCAGCCAGGCTGTAAAGGTCCTCGCATCAGTGAAATGGGTGTCAGCATTCAGATTACGGGCCATAGGCAATACCAGCTCCCTGATCTCGGGCTGGCCAAAACTGGCACCTAAAGGAACCACAGGCGAACGGGCANCACGATAAAAGGGGTTTACGGTCAACACTGCATAGCCTTCTCGGGCCAGACGGCGCCCCATTTCACGAAACGCGGGGCGCAACGCCAAGATATCTGGCCAGACCAGCACGGCAGCGTGACTGCCAGTGGATGGGTAGGCAAAGTGGCAATCAGCGACGCCGTCAGGCGTGCGTATCTCCACATCGCGCTCGGAGATAGATTGGGCGTTAGCAACTGTAGGCAACATCATCGCCATGCTGGCGCCAGTGGCTAGCTTGGTGAAATCCCGGCGTGACATATCAGAATGTTCTTNCAGATAGGCATCCGCGTCTTTTTGAGTATCATAATCACACATGATTGAATCCTCTTATACTGCTTTTATTGTCGTATTCCCGTTGGGGGGAATATGAGAGTATTTGGGGATGACCAAAATTACAACACCATTAATCCNTAAACCCGAGGTCATTATGAAGTGAATTGCCTCGCCGTCAGCAGCAGTCAATCTATAAAAAAACANTGAGTGACCCTCGCAGCTGGCCTGATATCCGGTGTCGACACCGAGATTCTGGACATCAATGATTACGAGATGCCTTTATTCAGCGTGGACCGTGAAGCCTAGATTGACTATCCCCAGATTTAACGACAATTTNTTCACCGCGCCAGGGCGATTGACTAATGCCGAATTAAAGGCAAAGCTTGAGGCATCTGTAGCAAACCTGTTGGATTAGTTGCTGTCTAAACAACAAGAAAAAAGGACCGACCNAGGGGGAAAGTCANCATGGTAGTACTCAAGCGCCGTAGCTTCAGCAAGGCACTGGTGGGAGCTGCCGCAGTTTCCTCATTTCCCTCTGTGGTATTAGGGCAATCGACCGTGGTCTCGACCGTCGCGGGTATCGGTGAGGCCGGCTATGAAGTCGAGGGACGCGGCGGGGCACTGGCGCTCGAGTCCCCAATCAATAATCCCTATGGCGTAGTGCCTGGACCGGATGGTGCCTTGTATTTTTGTGAGGTAGATACCGGCCGGATTCGCAGACTCGATCTCAGCAACCTGAGACTATCTACTATTGCTGGCACCGGAGAACCCGGTTTTAGGCCGGAATCAAGACTTCCTCTGGAAACTCCTTTTTCTGCTCCCCATGAAATAAGATGGGACTTGGAAGGCAATCTGTTTGTGGTGGAGCGGGACAATCACACGGTGCGTCGTATCGCCGGACGCACCGGCCTGGTCACTACACTCGCAGGAAATGGTGAAGCCGGCTTCTCCGGTGATGGTCGACCAGCCGTACTCAGTCAGCTACGCCAACCCCATAGCATCGCCTTTGACTCCAGGAATAATCTACTGATTTGTGACATCGGCAATCAGCGCCTGCGCAGTGTGAGTCGAGAGACCGGTCTCATTTCGACCCTGTCCGGGACGGGCGAGCGCTTAGCCACTCCAGACCAGGCACCTCTGGCGGAAACACCACTGCTAGGGCCCCGCTCCATCGATTGCGACCGTGATGGCAACGCCTATCTGGTGCTGAGAGAAGGCAATGCGGTTTTTCAAATTGACCTGGCGGCAGGACACCTGCAGCGCCTCGCTGGAACCGGGGAGCGGGGCTATACTGGAGACGGTGGACCCGCACTGCATGCGACCTTCAATGGCCCCAAGGGAATTGCCTATTCCCGCAGCGACAACAGCCTGTATATCGTTGACACTGAAAATCATGTAATCCGACGCCTGTCTCTCAGCACCGGCGTGCTCGACACAGTGCTTGGAAGTGGCGAGCGCGGTGACGGGCCGGATGGTAATCCGCTGGCCTGCGCAATGAATCGACCCCACGGGGTCTGTGTCCATAGGGGCGTGCTGTATGTGTCGGACAGCGAGAGTCATCGACTGCGGGCAGTCACCGGGTTGTTTGCCTAGACAAAAGTTGACTTCAACAACGCAACTTGCATGAACTAGACGCAAAACAGTTACCACCACCCCAGAGGGGAGAGACATGAGGCAGCAAGCCACAGAGTCAGAGGCGCCGCTGCTGGTGGAATTTGTGGAGGCGTTTTCGTCGGGTGAGATCGCTGGGCAGACCAGAGATTTAGCGAAGATCAGTAGATATCTGGACGAATATCGCTATCTCGGATCCACTAGAACTTGAGCCAAAGGCGGATAAAAAAAT
>NYWC01000070.1 GCA_002684935.1 Gammaproteobacteria bacterium | reverse complement strand
TGATGAAACAGTAACCCTTGATTGCCCACGGCGATCACGTCGTTATGGAATACACCCGCATCGATAGCCGCGGGATTCTGACGGGCATACACCACCTTCTCATGGCTCAGACCATGACTCCGGGCAATAGCCTTGCAGGCTGGGAGAGTCTGGCGCGCAGGAAATTTTTTAGGCCCCGCTTCCTTGTCTACCAAATCATCACCATAAACGAATAGCGCAATACCCGGCTCGCCATATTCATTACAGAAACGCGTATGATTTGCCGCTCCCTCATCAGAGAAGCTGGGACCAGCCGGCAGCGGTGCGTGATGGACAAAGGTGTCTTGGTTGAACATTGCCTGCAAAACTCGACTGGTTGTTGGCGGCTCAATCGAGCGGTGGAACATTGAGCTGAGATTGGCCGGCGTCATATGGGTCTTGCCGTCGCGCGTATCGGCGAAGGGTGAGATCGTGGCTGCGTTTGCGACCCACATACAAGACGCCGAGCTGGTTGCCGCCAGCAGCTGAGGCGATTCCTTTGCGACCTGTCCTAATACTTCTGTTTCCGAACCGCTGAAACCCAGATTACGCAAGGTAGGAATATGGGGTCTTTCCTGCGGAGGAATAATCCCTTGCTTTAAACCCATCTGAGTTAAAGCCCAGGCTTTTTCCAGCCCCTGCAATGCCGCCCGGCGCGGCGAAGAACTCTGACCACCATGACTGGAAGACGCTACGTTACCAAAAGAAAGACCGGCGTAGTTGTGGGTGGGACCCACGATACCGTCAAAGTTTACTTCCCACGCTTTGATACCCGGCATGACTACAGCTCGATCCCTGGCGCCAGCGTGGCGGGTAGTGCAACAGTGTCGCTATGCATGCTGGCCATGGGGTAGGCACAATAATCCGCCGCATAATAGGCGCCAGGGCGATAATTACCGCTGGCACCGACGCCACCAAATGGCGCAGCGCCGCTGGCGCCTGTGAGGGGACGGTTCAGGTTAACGATACCCGCACGAATGAGGCGGATGAATTCGTGCCAGGATGCATCTTTATCACTCAGCAGACCAGCTGACAATCCATAGCGTGAGTTGTTGGCAGCCTTAATCCCCTCTTGAAGGGAGTCAACCCATTCTACTTGCAACAGTGGCCCGAAACACTCTTCATCGTTGCGCTCACTCATGTCCGTCACGTCGATAATTCCTGGCAACACAATTGCCTGATCCGCATTCGGCCTTTCCACCGGCTTCAAGGTTTTTGCGCCAGCCTGCTTGAGTCCGTCAGCAAAAGCCATCACATTGTCCGCAGCCCGATTAGAGACAACTGGCCCCATGAAGCAATTGTCATCGAAGCCTACTTTGATTTTTTCCGTCGCAGCAACCAGAGTGGAGAGCAACTCCTCGTTTTCGGCTGATTTGAGCAGAATAAGTCGGCGCGCACAGGTACAGCGCTGACCGGCGGAGATAAACGCCGATTGGATAATGGTATAAACAGCAGCAGGGACATCTGCCACCGCATCGACTATGAGCGGATTATTGCCACCCATTTCCANGGCCAGCATTTTCTCCGGATGACCACCNAAGGCTTTGTGGATGGCGTGACCGGTTTTGGAACTACCAGTGAATAACANNCCATCGATATCAGCAGCAGCAAGCAGCTGACCGGTTTTAGNCTCACCCTGCACCAAGTTAAGAACGCCAGCCGGCAGGCCGGCCTCTTCCCAGCAAGCCACCATGCGCTCACCAATCAAGGCCGTCAGCTCCGAGGGTTTGAAGACTATCGTATTCCCCGCGAGCAAAGCGGGAATGATGTGCCCGTTAGGCAAATGCCCAGGGAAGTTATAAGGCCCCAACACCACAAACACCCCGATTGGGCGGTGGGTTAAAGCTAACTGAACGCCATTGGCCTCGGAATCGCGATGCCCGGTACGTTCCGCATAAGCCTTTTCGGACACCGCCGCCTTGGCAATCATGGTGCCAATCTCGGTTTGACTTTCCCACAACGGCTTACCGGTTTCCTCGTGAATAATCTCAGCCAATTCGTCACGTCGAGATTCAATTACTTCAACGAACCGTGTGATATGGGCCTGACGCTTTTCATAACTGAACAGGTTCCAAATATCGAACGCTTCTCGCGCAGCAGCTACNGCCTGGGAAACCTCATTGGCTCCCGCGGCGAGGCCTTGCCACAGCAATTCACCTGACACTGGGCTGGTGGAGTTGAACAGGTGTGTCCCACCCTGAAGCCATTGACCACCGATAAAATGTCGCTGCTTATTTTCCATTGCTACCCGCCATTATTTCCAAGACGCGGACGCGGTTTCCCACCTCTACATCAATTAGTGTCGCTGCAGATTGTGGCAGTATTACCGCGTCAACGGACTGTAGCTTGACCGGAGTAAGGGTGAGCCGATAGTTCGACAGCTCGCCATTACTGACCATACAAAGCGCATCGGAATCTTCTTTAGTGAGCGCAGCCTCAGTAACAGCTGCGATCTTCACTTCGCGACTATTCGTCATAGATGCGATGTTTTCACGCCGACATTCCATCACCGGTCCCGCATCGAAAATATCGATGGTGCCATTAAACGTGAACCCTTCTTTCTCCAGCAGTCGCTTAGCGGGCGCCGCCTCATCGTGGGGTTTGCCAATAACTGACACAGCCTCCTCAGGCAAGATTTCCAGGTACACTGGAAATCTTGGCATAAGATCAGAAATAAACTGCGACCCGTTCACTGCGCTGATGAAATCGGCTTTAGCAAAAGGCAGATTGAAGAATTTCTTGCCCAGGTGTTCCCAGAACGGCGATTTTTCTGATTCGTCGAGATATCCACGAATCTCTGCAAACACCACATCACTGAAGCGCTCTGGAAAATCGCTCATGAACACGTAACGGCAGCGAGAGAGAAATTGGCCGGCATACCTGGATCGAAATTCAGGCAACAGAAATAGCGAAATCAGCTCAGTTTCACCGGTGAAATCATTAACCAGGTTGAGCAGGTTACTGGTTCTGCGGATGTCCAGCGCTTCGGAGACCTTAACATCCTTGCTCAATTTATAATTGTAGAACGGGTGGGTTAGCCCAACCCCCGCCACGACCCCGGCCGTACCGACGATACGTCCCGAGTCGGTATCTTCCATGACCAGCAAATAGACTCTCTCAACATCTAGATTCGGAGATTCCATGAGACTCTCCTCGACAACCGTAAGCTTCTTCTCCCATGTGGACTTATCGAATGGCATGGAAGTCATGCCCAGCGGCAAGACTGCTGAAAGCTGCAACAGCTGATTTAGGTCGCTCGCCCGCGCGCTGCGGATTAACATCAGGCAGTCTCCTTTACATCGCTCAAATGCTCACCGTCGGCTAGGAGGCTTTTTAGGAAGCCGTAGGATTCGAATTTTTTCGACGAGGATATCAAACGCTTATCAAGCGAGGGTTTGCGTATTGAGCAACTGAATGAATCTGCGGCAATCACCGTTAGCTGGCCCGACCGGCAACAGCTTCGGCGATAATCGCCAGCGCCAGCTCCACATGCTTATCAGAAACGTTGAGGGGTGGCAGCAAACGAATCATATTGTCACCTGACCTACCCACCAGCAGCTTGTTGTCGCGCAACTCTTTCATCAATTCCACATTAGGCACTTCGCACTTCACCCCGATCATGAGGCCCATACCAGTCACCTTCGAAAGAACACTGGGATAATCCGCAGCCATTTTTTCCATTCCTTTACGCAGGGTCTCACCCTGCTTCTGAACAAGCTCAAGTAGCCCGGGTTCCAGCACCAAATCCAATACCGCGTTGCCTACTGCTGCAGCCAGAGGATTACCTCCGAATGTGCTCCCATGGGTCCCCACCACCATATGCTGACCCACCTTTTCCGAGACCAGGCAGGCACCGATAGGAAAGCCCCCGCCCAATCCTTTTGCCGAAGCCAGCACATCAGGCTCGATACCAAAATTCTCATGGGCGAACAGCTTGCCCGTGCGACCCACACCACACTGCACTTCGTCCAGCACCAACAAAAGACCGCGGGCATCACACAGTTCCCGCAAGTGCTTCAGTATCACGGGGGTTAGAGGCCGAATTCCGCCTTCACCCTGCACAGTTTCGATAATGATTCCGGCAGTATGGTCCGTGATGGCTCCATCCAATGCACCCATGTCTCCCCAGGGCACGTGATCAAAGCCATGATCAGTTGGGGCAAAATTTTGCACATAACCCGGATTGCCGGACGCTGCCACAGCAGCAATGGTGCGACCATGAAAGCTGTCGCTAAAACCAATGAGACGATGGCGCTCAGGTTTGCCGATCGCGGCCTGATAGCCACGCACCGCTTTAATGCTGGCTTCAATGGCCTCAGTTCCGGAATTGGCAAAAAAAATTCGGTCGGCGAACGTATTCTCGGCCAGACGCTGAGCGAGCTTTTCGGCCTCAGGAATGCGAAACACATTCGATAGATGCCATATTTTCTCTGATTGCTTGGACAGTGCCTTAATCAAGTGAGGATGGGCGTGGCCGAAGGCCGTGACGGCGATCCCACTTAGGAAGTCCAGGTAAGTTTCGCCCGAATCGGTATACAGCTCGGTGCCACATCCGTGCGTAAAAATCAGGTCCTGAGGTGGGCTATAGTTTGGCCACAAGGCATCGCGATTATTGAATTCTTTTCTGGCATTTGAATAAGTCTGTTTAGCTGCTTGCGTCACAAAGACCTCCAACGAATTTTCTGTCCAACATAGCCTACCAAACCCCCCACCAAAAGAGTTATGGTGTTTTTAGCAATTGATAAATAAGCTGTTTTCAATCGACCAAGAAACCGAATAAAATTCGGGTTTAGTCACCTGCTTGCCGAAATACAGCTAATACGGGCCTGAATCGCAAGCTGGTCCAATAATTCTCATACACAGGCCAGATGACCCACTCCTATGAATCAACCCCACAAGACAGCGCAATGAAAAGCTCAAAACTGGACAAGATCGATCTACGAATTCTGGAGATCTTGCAGCACGATGGCCGCATAACCAACCAGAAACTCGCCGAACAAGTGAATCTGTCTGCAAGCTCATGCCTGCAGCGAGTGCGCCGCCTAGAGCAGGAGGGAGTCATTGGCTCCTACCATGCACACTTGAATCTAGGCAGTATCGCCCGGCATATCATGTGCCTGGCAACCGTCTCGCTCAAGAACCATACCCAAGAGGAATTCAATGCATTTGAGGCACTCATTGAATCTATTCCTGAGGTGGTGGAGTGCTATACCGTCAGCGGTGAATCGGATTTCTTGCTGCGAATCATCTGCCCGGACATGAACCGCTATGTCGAAATCAACGATCAGTTGGTTGGCAACAGCCGCTACCAGGTCACCATCAATTCTTATGTAGTCATGAAAGAAAACAAGTCATTCCGCGGTGTGAATCTAGAGACGCTCCGCGATGCCTCCGATTCCGATCATACGATGTAAATCTGTAGCTCACTGAACCGCACAAAAAAAGACTCGCATCACCTGAGCGATGCGAGCCAAAATGCCCAAAATACAGGAAAAAATAAGAGGTGCGCCATGGCTCAAGGGAGAGAGTCAAAGTCCACGGTGCGGCTCCCTGCATGATGTTAATTAAGCATGAACTGTGCCAACTCGGCGATCCCCCAAAAGCACGGGTTTCAGTGGCTCACTCCAGCAGATTTTGAACAGAAATTGACCCAAAACTGCAAATTCGCACTCAAATTGTGCATCAGTAAAAATAATCCAGAACAAAGNTCATCAAACGCCTACCTGACCTANGCTGGTCGCAATCGCTTAAACCCTAGCAACGGCTTCANCGGTATCGAGGGTNGCNCGATAATCGATATATTAACTNGAAGATAATGCAGACCCCGACCTAAAGATCATGAAGCGGCCANTTCTTACAGGATGCNAGTGGCAACTGGGTNCGCAAGTAATTCTCTTTNCAGTAAACTCGAGGCAGTNANGAGGCNCTAGAAATGTAGTTTGCTGCGATCCAAGTCTTCGAGTGACGAGCACCCCATGAGAATCATATCCCGCTCGATTTCATCGCGCAGTCGAGTAAGAGCCCGATCTACTCCGNCGTGACCACCTGCCGCGACGGCATAGAGGTAGCCGCGCCCGGTCATACAGGCCTTTGCGCCCATAGCCAGGGCTTTCAGGACATGGGTGCCACGTCTTACCCCACCATCCACAATGACTTCAATCTTATCGCCTACCGCGTCCACGATTGGGCCGAGTTGATCAAATGGCGCAGTTGAACCATCCAACTGGCGACCCCCATGATTGGATATCATCACGGCACTAGCACCAATATCAACCGCCTTGCGAGCATCTTCTACAGACATCACACCTTTGATTGCAAATGGCCCACCCCAGCGCTGGCCCGCCTCTTCAGCATCCTTCCAGGTGATGGAGCGATCGAACTGGCTGTTCATATAACCCACAACGGAAGTCAGCTTACCCGTACCATCGGAAATTTTGCCGGCGACGTTCGCTAACTCAAATTTGCGTCGTAGCAAGTAGTTGAAGCTCCAACTGGGATGCATGGCAAAACTTGCCAGACTCTTCAGAGTGAATTTTGGTGGTATCACCATGCCAGTATAGAGATCCTTTTCCCGATTGCCTGCCACTAGCGTATCCACAGTCAGACAAATNGCCGAGTAATTAGCTGCCTTGCAGCGTTCGATAAAATCCCAACTCAATCCCCTGTCCTTATGAATATAGAGCTGAAAACATTTCGGACCCGTAGTAGCGGCGCCGACCTCTTCGATACTGGTTGTGGACAGCGAGGATAGGCTNTATATGGTGCCGTGTTTATGGGCGGCGCTGCACACGGCCAGCTCACCCTCATGATGAAAAAGGCGTGTCATGGCCGTGGGCGAACAAAACACTGGCCAATCGATATCTTGCCCCAACACATTGGTGCTTAAATCCATACCCGTCAGGTCAGCCAGCGCGTCGGGAATTAAACGCACTTGATCAAATGCTTCCGTATTACGCCGAAGGGTTACCTCATCATCAGCACCACCATCGATATAATGAAACAAAGGTGCCGGGAGTCTTTTTTTTGCCAGACGACGAAAATCTGCGGTGTTATTACAATCGTTTATACCCAANTCTGTGTCCTCACGAATCCGAATCAGTCAGACTGGTCTTATAGGTTTCAGTAAGCATGACCACAGACAGAAGCGACAGCCCTGACGCTGCGGCGATATAGACTGATACCCAGACTATATCGTATTCAGTCCATAGAATAGTGGCGATGGTTGGCGCAAATGCACCGCCCAGAATAGCGCCTANCTGATACCCCAAAGAAGCGCCGGAGTATCGTACTTCGGTAGAAAACAGTTCTGTAAAGAATGCTGCCTGCGGGCCATACATCATGCCGAGAAAACCCAAGCCACCCGATATACCAAGCACGATAAGCCAGAAATTACCGGTATCCACCAGTGGGAATAACGCGAAACTCCAGGCTCCTGTCAACACTGCACCGAGNATAAAGATGCCGCGACGCCCGTGTCGATCAGAATAAGCCGCAGCCCAGAACTGCGCAGGGATTTGCAGACCAGAGGCCAGCAGCACTGCGAACAGCATATCGTCGCGACTCATGGCAGCGCCATTGGGATCGCTGCCGTAGGCCAGTATAAAGCCGATAAGGATATAGAAAGTGACCTGAATAGACAGGAAGGCTCCAGCAGCAAGTGCGATCCGCTTTGGGTATTTAACAATCGCCTCGATGACAGGTGAGCGCTTGATTAATACCTCCTTGGGCTCAAGTTCTGCTAACCGTTCCTCTCTCAAGGCCTCCAATTCTTTGAATGCATCAGTGTCTTCCATGTGGAGCTGGATGTACATGCTGATTGCAATCAATACCACGGAAANCAAGAACGGGATACGCCAACCCCAAGACATGAAAAACTCTTCGGACACGGTGGCACTGATGATAATAAATGCAAGATTGGCGAGGATGACACCGACCGGTGCTCCAGCCTGCGCATAAGCACCATAGTAGCCGCGCTGATCATGCGGCGCGCTCTCGGTGACAAGCAGCATCGCACCACCCCATTGACCACCAATAGCCAAACCCTGGGCGAAGCGCAAGACACTCAGTAANATAGGCGCGGCGATNCCAATGGTGGCATAAGTCGGTAACAAGCCAATCAAGGTAGACGCNATCCCCATCATNATCAGTGCGATCACCAGAGTTTTCTTGCGACCAATGCGATCCCCAAAGTGACCGAACAGGATACCGCCCAGCGGGCGCGCGATAAATCCGAACGCAAAAGTCCCGAAGGAGAGAATGAGCCCGATTGTCGGGGAACTATCAGGGAAAAANGCGCTGGGAAAAACCANGGCAGCGGCAGTGGCATAGAGAAANAAGTCGTACCATTCAATACTGGTGCCGGCAAGCGCGGTAAGTGCCACTTTCCGCATGCTTGCTTTTACATGGGCTTCATCAGCGGTCGCTGTCTTAGTCATAGTGCTCTCCCTTTATAGATTCTTGTTATCGCTTGCGCTGTGAATTCACAGCAGTCTGGGCCACACTGCTTGTCACGAAGTTAAAAACAGCAGCAAGCATATCAAGAAATCGCTCAATAACCTGAGTTATTTCAGCCTAGCAGAGAGAATTCCAGTATGATTAAGGCATGGCTTACGTTCTGATCCGTTACCTGCATTTGCTGGCCGCTCTGGTTTTTACCGGCGCACTGCTGATAGAGAATATGGCCATCAAACCGATGATAAATCGGGAAGACGCGCGCAACCTGGCCCGGGTAGACGCGATTTGCGGTATGGCAGCACTTGTCATCATTGCCTGCGGGATGACACTGTGGCTGTGGATTGGTAAGCCAGCCGACTTTTACAATACCAATCCGGTGTTTCAACTCAAGCTGGGACTATTGGCTATTCTCATCGTCAGCGCAATCTACCCCGCTATTTTTTTCTTCCGGCATCGGCAAACTGAGCAAGAGCAGTTAGCCGTCCCCAAACCTGTGCGCTTCTTGCTCCGTTTCGAAATAATCCTGCTGCTAATCATCCCTCTGCTGGCCTGGGCCATGACCAGAGGTATCGGAATATCGGGCTGAACAGCGACATGTTAACTCACTATACAAGGCTGTATCCGAGACCCCGAATGCGGTGGGATCAGTCTCCGCAAGCCAATCTGCTGGCGACCCTGCCATTGCTGAGCGTTTTTGCTTTACTCTTTTGGCAACCCACAGTCCAGGCGCAGGACAACCTGGCATTGCGGCGCGCCCTCGCCGGACCTGACCGCGATGTTTCAGACTTCATGCGAGATGAAGTGCGGCGACCGGCTGAAGTGCTGCCTTTTCTAGGCATCAGTAGTGGCATGACAGTTTTGGATGGTTATGCCGCCGGCGGCTATTACACATTCATCCTCTCCAAGGCAGTGGGGCCCGATGGTACCGTGTATGCCCAAAACACGACCCGGGGATTACGCTTCAAAGAAGACCGCCAGGATATAACCCAGGGCGAGGCTCTGGCGAACAAGATCCGTGACGGCAGGCTGAGCAACGTGAGACAACTGATCGGGCCGCTTGGGGAACTTGATCTCGCTGCAGAATCTGTTGACGCCATCATGCTCATGCAAACTCTGCACGACTCTTACAATGGCAACCCTGTCCGCGCCCTGAATTTACTTAACAACCTGAAACGCTACCTGAAGCCCGGCGGTGTGATAGGTATCAGTGACCATGTGGGCAGCGCTGGCAGGGACAACGCTGACCTGCATCGCATGGAGATACAGCAGGCCGTAACGCTTGCCAAAGAAGCTGGGTTTATCGTGCAGCAGAGTGAGCTACTCAGAAACCCCGCCGATGATCATTCCCGCAGCATTTTCGATCCGCGACTGGCCCGAAATACCGACCGCTTCCTGCTACGGCTTATCAAACCAGAGCTATAGCGCCGTCGGCTTTCTTTGCACCTAAACGACCGAATTTGATACTCTCGTGCCACAAATCAACAAGGCTCTGGCCGCGGATACCCTGGTGTTATGAAGCAACCCCAAAACTCAGCATCTACTCTGAATGCACTCTACAAAGAAGACCCAATCGCGGCTGATCGAGCGCTCTGGGGCCGCACCACGAGCGCCATCTCGCGCCGGGGGTTCCTGAAACAATCGGCCCTTCTGAGCATGAGCGCGGCACTTGGCACCAGCATTCCTTTTGCCAGATACATGCCAGCCGGCTTAATACCGGCCGCCTTTGCCGCCGAAGCGGCGGACGCGCAGATTGAGGGTAAAGATGGGCTGGTGGTTCTGAATACGCGACCCGTCAATGCCGAGACACCAGCACATCTGCTGAGTGAAGCCATTACGCCCAACCACCGTATGTTTGTGCGCAACAACGGCATTCCTCCCCAGAATGTGAACCCCGATAGCTGGACGCTGGAAATTGGCGGTGAATCTTGCCTGCGCCCTATGTCTTTTACCCTCGCCGACCTCAGAGCACGTTTCGAAGAAGTCACTCTGCAGCTCCAGCTGGAGTGCGGCGGCAATGGCCGCAGCGAATTTGTTCCTGCCGCCAGCGGTAATCAATGGTCTACCGGCGCAATCGGCTGCCCCATGTTCACGGGAGTGCGGCTGCGGGATGTCCTGAATTACTGTGGCGTTGGCGCCGACGCAGTCTATGTGGGTTACTATGGCGCCGACACCCATACCACTGGTGATCCGGCGCGTGACCCCATTTCCCGCGGGGTACCCATTGCCAAGGCCCTGGAGCGAGAATCCATCATCG
Source organism: Gammaproteobacteria bacterium (assembly GCA_002684935.1). GTDB lineage: Bacteria > Pseudomonadota > Gammaproteobacteria > Pseudomonadales > Pseudohongiellaceae > UBA9145. Next base: position 35,053 of record NYWC01000070.1, on the reverse strand, counting down.
CCTGGAACATGAACGGTGAAGATATTCCACTGCAAAACGGCTATCCCCTGCGCTTGGTCTGTGCCGGTTGGCCCGGATCGGTATCCGGCAAGTGGCTGAACCGATTGGTTGTGAGAAACCAGGTCCACGATGGCGAAAAGATGGCCGCCCCGTCTTATAGCGTGCCGGTGGCCCCAGTCGCACCAGGCTCCCGCGTCCCTGAAAGCGATATGCGCATTATTGAGTCCATGCCAGTTAAATCCCTGGTTACCTTTCCCCAGTCCGGCATCAGTCATGATTTTCGTCAACGCCTCACTGTAAGCGGCCATGCCTGGGCCGGAGATAACCAGGTCAGCGGCGTGTTTATTTCCATCGACTTTGGCGCGACGTGGCTCCCGACAGCGCTTAATCCTGCGGCGAATCGACTGGCCTGGCAGAACTGGCAGACCTGGGTACAGTTCCCGGAACCGGGTTACTATGAAATCTGGGCACGCGCGATGGACGACCGCGGCAGGTCTCAACCGATGATTGTGCCGGGGTGGAATCCCAGGGGATATCTGAACAACGCTGCCCATCGCATCGCCGTGCAGGCTGTTTAGACAAAGGCAGATTATAGCGATGGATAATAATCGACAGGTACAGGTAAAAGACTCAATGATTCGTTTACATCCAATAGCACAACGCTTTCTCCTGCTGGCCACTCTGCTCTGGACAACTGTGTTTAGCGCACAGGAGACTGACCCCGTTAGCGGCCTAATCAAGGCGGAAGGCTGGGAAGTTGTACAGTCGACCTGCACAGAGTGCCATGCCGCACTTCTTATCACCCAGAATGCAGGTAACCGGTCCGTATGGGAAAGTCGAATTCGCTGGATGCAGGAAACCCAGGGATTGCGATTGTTAGCGCCTGATGAAGAACAAACCATCCTGGACTATCTGGCGATCAGCTATCCGCAAAAAGCTGCCACCCGCCGCGCTGCCCTGCCAGCACAGCAAATGCCCAGCAATCCTTATGAGGCTGAGGACTGATGAGTGCCGACCAACTCTCAATGTTTGGTAGCGAGGAAGTGCTGAAGACTAAAGGCGGCAAGGCAATCAGCTTTAACCTGAACAAAACCATCAATGGTCCACAGCAAGCTGTGTTCGATCACTGGTTGATACCAGTCTTCGTTGGCGAATGGATGTTTGGCCCCAAGGTACAGGCTGAAAAAGTACTGGAGCTGAAGAACACGGTCAGGAAGAACGGCAGTTACGAGTACCGCATTGAGCGCAAGGGCAAAGAGATAATCCACAGTGGCGAATTTCTTGAGCTGGATATACCAAACCGGGTAACCCTGAGTTGGCGCGAATCACCGAAAGAGAATCTGGAATCCCAAATCAGCGCACAGTTCTCTAGCGAGGGCAGTAAGACGCGGATGAAACTCACCATCAAGCTGCCCGCAGAACTCGGCCCGGACAAGGACAAAATCAAAGATTCATGGAGCGCCCGCTGCAAAGCCCTGGCCGAAAAGTTCAACAAATAGACCTCTCGCTCTTAAAGACCTATCCCTCGACTCTGAGCTTCCTCTAAAGTGCGCTCGGCCGCATAGGGCAAGATATAGCCAGCCGCCAGGTTTTGTTCCACCACTCTCCGCACCACCTCCAGGTAAGATTCCCGCGATGGATACAAGGATCGTAGTTGTTCTGCGGTGAACGGCTCGTGGGAACCATACAAGAAGCAGAAGCGATTCGTGGTACCGCTATTCATGCCGGTATTTTTTGCGGTGGCGACTGCGTGCTCTGCCAGCTGAATACCACCCAGCACATTACCATAGCTATCACGAGCAAACTCAACCTCCGGCAGCGCTCTTGCTACCTGAAGGCGCACCGCCATAGGCGGTGGCGTGTCATCCCTGATCCAATTGACCAGATGATCGTAGGCAGCATTCAGCACATCACGAAAGGGCACGGTGCTATAAGGCGGTAAAGCGCACTCGGTTTCACGGGGCTCAACATCATCAACCGGCAGGCCAGCCATCAAGTTCCGGGCCTTGGCATATTCGATTTCGAAGGGAACGTCGACGTGGGAACTACCGGCCACCTCCCATTGCCGAAAATTATCGGAATCGGGCTGAGGAGACGCCGCGCGGCGACGCATATCGGTTTCCGCCATGAGCTTGAAGATTTTTACTGGCTGATCGTCGCGGATGAAATCACCCCCACCATGGACCATAAAGCCATCGTAAACAGGCTCAAGGGGGTGAATGTGATTGGCATAGGTAGCCAGTCTGGAAGCAGATTGCGAATGTCCGGTGGCAATGATTTGCTCAGCGCGGAGGCCCTGAAGGATATCAGTGGCTCCAGCCGGTGACTCCTCGCCCAATCGATTAATGGCGCGCCCTACTGCAGAGAACACATCATAGGAAAGCGCATCATTCGAAACACTGCCGGAGGCGGTCATATCGAGCTGACCATAGCGTTCGGGGCTCCAGTCGATCATGGTGTCGATGCCCATATGCTGCGCGGACACCATCACATAGGCATAGCCGTTACGCATGAAGTGTTCGCCAGATTGCCACCAGTCAATATCTTTGTCGGGGCCACCGGTCACGTTTATCCATTCCACGATAACAATGCCATTGAAGTCATCTGCAGATGGCCGCCTTACCACCAAACGTGTGTTGTAGGGATGGCCGCCTGATTCTATTGCCCCCGTCGCCATGTCGGGCTGCGAGTAGGTGTTGCCGCTGCCTGAAATAAAAAACTCTTCCTCGACATAGTCGTAAGCATCCAGGTCCAGCGCAGAAGCGCTATAGATCCCGTTGCGAGATGGATGCCCTGGCGCTTCGGCTGCAACCGGACCCTCAATCATTGCCGGGGGCACAGCGGCGAAACTAGCGGTCGCCAGCAGCACAGCAATCAAAGACAATAGGCGTACCCGCTGAAATCTATTGGGGATATTCATCGTGACTCACTCCAGTTCATTCGCTGAATCGTTAGAGTAAAGAGACTGCCAGAATCGGGTGTTCTTAGGCAACTGTTGATAGCTCAGCTGAGCAGCTCATGGCAATTCTGCCTGGCTTGGCATATGCTGCGCGAATGCAGGAAACCGAGCCTCACTCCCAGCCTCTGCCCTCTCCATCCCTCGCACAATCCGCACTGTGTTTCAGTGTAGTGGTGCTGGTTATTGCCGTCGGCCTGTTTCGCTTTGGCATAGACTTGCACGTGCTGATGTTTCTCTGCCTGCTGTGGGTGGGCGCCAACAGTCGCTGGCTGGGACTGCACTATGAGACCATCCGCACGCTCATGGGTCAGGCAATTAGCCGCGCCCTGCCTGCAATATACATATTCATTCTGATTGGCATGGTGATCGCCAGCTTCATGCACAGCGGCACTATTGCCACACTCATGTACTACGGTCTTAACTGGCTTACCCCAAGCCTGTTTCTGTCAGTAGGTATGGTGCTGTGCGCACTGATGTCGGTGGCAACTGGCACTTCCTGGGGCACGGTGGGCACCCTGGGTGTGGTGTTTATAGGAATCGGTGAGGCCATGGCGATTCCATTGCCGCTGGTGGCAGGCATGGTCGTCTGCGGTGCAACCTTCGGTGACAAGATGTCGCCAATTTCAGACACTACCAACCTCGCCGCCATGAGTGCCGAGACCAGCCTCTATCGCCACATCTACGGCATGCTCTTCACCACTGCTCCGTCATTTTTGATCGCCTTGCTGATCTTTACTGCGATTGGTTTTCAGTACGGCAACGCCGATCTTTCCAGCAGCGCAATCTCGGCGATTCAGGAAGCCCTGCGTGCAGAGTATCGATTGTCTCCTGCTATTACCCTACTACCTATCGTCCTGCTGGCCACGCTGAGCATAAATCGAGTGGCTGCAGAGGTGACCATGTCGGCAAGCGTGGTGTTGGCTGTGTTAATCGCAATTTTCTACCAGCATAGCAACGCAGCCTTAGTGCTCAATGCGCTCTGGTCTAATACAGCTACCACGACCGGCATTGAAAATCTGGACAACCTGCTCGGTCGGGGCGGAATTTTCAGCATGGCATGGACGCTCATTCTTGCCATCATGGCGCTGGCCTTAGGGGGAGTTATGCATGGGGTTGGTTTCCTGCGCGTATTGCTAAGTGGCATCATTGCCCGGGTAAACAAAGTCTGGGCCCTGGTAGCAACCACCATTAGCTCGGGACTGATAGGCAATATGGCTATGGGCGAGGCCTACATTTCTATCATCCTTAATTGTCAGCTATTCAAGGAAAAGTACGAGAGTCAGCAGCTTGATCCTGCTGTGCTGTCGCGCACTGTAGAGGAAGGTTCAACACTGACCACGGGCTTGATTCCCTGGACCACAGCCGGCGCCTTCTACAGTGCGACCCTGGGAATCAGTGCGCTTGAGTATGCTCCCTATGCGTTTTTTAACTATCTCAATGCCTTCGTGGCTGTCGGCATGGCCACTGCCGGGCTTGGGCTACTGCGCAAAGCCACTGCTTGAGCTACTGCCCAAGATTAGCGCGATAGACCTCGCGGGCCGCATCGAACTGACCGTAGACATGGTCCTTCTCCGCCTCTGAGCGCCAGTCAGGCCAGGCCTCCGCCAGTTCCTGCAAGCGATCGATCCAGCGCAGACCATAGCTGGCAGATTCCGGATTGCGAATAGGCTCATCGCCTACCTGGAACCAGATAGGATTGGTGAACGCCTGGGTATAAGCCACATCCAACGGGAAGCGATGTTCCGGCGCACCTTCAGTGCGCAGGTGACACCAGCCACTGCGTTCAACCTCAAGTTTGTAGTCAAGGTCATAGCTCATGCCATTGCGGCCAAGACTGAAACGTTCAACTTCCTGTCCATTGCAGATCAGCATCAGGCTCTCCAACTCAGTAACCGATCGCAGCCAACCCTTGAGACTGACTTCTCCACCACCCGCTGGCAGTGAAACTGTGTCGCCAGGAAGCGCTTCTTCCGCTCTGAACTCCATCAATGGACCAGAGCTAACGAACGCGCGACCCCGCTTCATCGCATCGAACCAGGCATGCATGCCCAGCCCCTGGCTACCGGTGTAGACATAAGTACGCACGGAACCCAGTAGCTTACTGCGGTGTAATGAACTGATAGAGTCTTCGCCACCGGTCGCCGTCACGCGCAGGCCATTATTCCAGGCCGCGTAAAGTGGGAAAAAACCAGCGCGGTTAGCATCAGACCACTCCAGAGCGTCAGTGGCGCCCAGCGCGGCATCAACCATGAAGCCCTTGCCACCACCGAGATTACCCAGCAGTGGATCATTGTCGCCATTGTAGGGATGCACATAGCCGGTGACTGCACCCTGCGCTTTTGCCTTCATCATCATGTCCGTGTTGCTGGGATAAAGACTTTCAATCGCCGTGCCTTCATAGCCAGTGACAAACGGTGAAATGAGGTGCTCGGATAAGCCGAACATGAATATATGGCCATAAAAAGGCGGCCGGTATTCCTGACCCACCACCACAATCTGGTCTGGCTCTGATACGGAATGCGCGTTACCACCCGTCTCGAAATAGTGATAATCGAGAATCCGATTGTCTTTGTTGGCCACCTGCTCAAGTACCAGATCCTGATCCTCTGCGCGTGACATCATCATCAGGTTTTCAAGTGTGTTGTGCAGATTACCAGCATAGTTTGCATGCACATGGGTTGACGCGTTATACCAACCCTTGGCGCCCATATCAGTTAGCCGCTCGAGATTAACCTGTAGCTCTGTGACCTCGCCTTCACCGATATCAGCACTGATAGTTTGCGGAAAAAATTCAAAGCCTTTCACAAAAGTCAATTCAGCTTCACCCACCGGCAGCTGCAGAGAAAACTCACCCGGATTATGAAAAATCAGATCGCCCCTGCCGCTAGCACGCGCATAGGCGGAGAGCGGTGTATATAGTTTCCCGTCGCTGGCCGTGAGATGCACCCGATGGTGGATAGGCTCGGCATGACCGGATTCCGTTACCCTGACCTTGAGCACTCCCATAGGGCGTTTGTAATGATGCTCAGTAATATCTACCGGCACCAGTTTCCCCCCATAGGTTTCCAGCAACATGAGTTGTGAGACACCCGGCTCGTTTGAGATGAAGGCTATCCACTCACCATCCGGAGACCAACGCGGGTGGAATGCATCATGAGTGTAAAAGGTCATTTTGTAGGGCTCACCACCGGTCGTAGGCTGCACGTAGAGATTATTGTACTGATCGGCGGAACCTCGGGTTGAGGTATAGATAAAGCGTTTGCCGTCAATGGAGACATCTGGCCGGTGCCGATACAGGGTTTGCTCAGCAAGAACGGTAGTCGCCTGGGTAATGCCGTTCTCAATGGCAGGTACGCGCAGGACATTGCCGGAGCCCAGCGGAACATTACGATTAGATACCACCAGCAGCTCTTCACCGTTAGGAAACCAGCTCGGCGTGATATGCATGTCCCAGTTGCCAAAATAGAGTCGGTTGCGCCCATAGTCATTGTCTGCTGACACTGCCACCGGATCACCAGTCCAGTCGCCATCGGCAAAGTCCCTGATGTAGAGATTGAAGTAGCCATTGGGGTTAGTAGAGACATAGGCTATGCGGGATCCATCCGGAGAAAAAACCGGATCGGTATAGACGGCAGTGTCATCGGTTAGACGAGTGATTTCACCGGTTTCTGTATCCAGTAATTCCAGCTGTATGCGCTGATGCTCGTAATCGGCAGTGAATACAATATAGCGTCCATCCGGTGACCAATCTGGAGAAGAGTGATAGGCCTCGGAGAAAGTCAGCTCGTAGGCTACACCGGTCTGCGGGTCCACCTTCCAGATAGAACCATGCATGGCAACAGCAATCCACTCACCATCTGGTGACCAGTCCGGTGCCCAGGGGGTTGAACTCGGCGCCGGTGGAAAATAAAAATTGTGCATATAGTTGCCACCACTTCTCGCCTCCGGATAGAAAAGTCCCTGAGCCTGAAGTGCTAGCGGAAGACAAAGCAATGTGATGAGAAGCAGTGTAAGACGCGCTACCATTGTTGGCAGCCCTCGTGATCCGGCCATGGTTTTCTCCTGTATCGATCCACGCAGAGAGCTAGAGACTATCGCATCCCTGATGAGGAAAGAAGGGAAATGGCTGCAGGCTGAGCTGCCTTGGTTGAGGCTAATGGTAACGGCAGCTTTTTCAGGCAGTGTGGCGCGAACTGCGCTGACTCAGTCAACTAGGTAGGCACTGTCCTGATAGGGCAACATCGCGTGACTGCCCCCTTTCAAATTGCGTGCTTTGCGCTAGCCTGATTATGCGGCATCACGGGACTGACTGAGGTAATTGGCCAGGGATTCGACTTCTTTATCTGAGAATTGATAGCCCAACTTGGTGCGGCGCCAGAGAATATCTTCAGCCGTGTGAGCCCACTCGTGTGCACACAGGTAGTCCACCTCTCTCTGATAGAGGTTTGCGCCGAAACAAACGCCCATGTCTCCCATACTGTGAGTATTTTTGAGTATCTTGAAGGCTAGGGTGCCGTAACTATGCTGCCAGCGCCTGATAATGTCAGGCCGCAGCCAGGAATACTGACTGGCAAGAACCTGAAACAGGTTCTCTGACAACTCGAAATCCCCTCCGGGAAGCGTGGCCCTTTTAGTCCAGCTGCCTCTGGTGCGGGGAAAGAATGGCCCAAGCTGTTTCATGACTTGCTCCGCCAATACCCGATACGTTGTCACCTTGCCACCATAGACCGACATCAGTGGTGAGGGCTTCTCGTCGAGTTGCAGCTTATAGTCTCGCGACACCTTGGTCGCTGCTGTACCCTCTGACTCTATCAGTGGCCGAATTCCGGAATAACTGCCCACTACATCGGAACGCGAAACGCTGTTTTTGAAGTAGAGATTGACGATTGCAATCAGATAATCCTGTTCTGCATCGGAGATTGTCGGTTTATCCAGGCCTCCCTCATATTCCTCCTCCGTGGTGCCAACCAACGAATATTTGCCCAAGTAAGGAATCACGAATATCACCCGACCATCGTGGTGCTGCAACAGAAATGCGTTGTCCTGATCATGCAATTTCGGCAGCACAATATGGCTACCTTTGACCAGGCGCAACTTGTAAGATGCCTCGTCTCCCATCAGCATGGCGTGTAGTTGACTTACCCACGGGCCAGCCGCGTTAACCAGCACCTTGCAGCACAACTTTTGGTCGGTATTTTCGATATGGTCACGCACCATGACTTGCCAGCCGTAGCCATCCGAATACACGTCGACAACTTCGGTCCGGGTTAGAATATCTGCGCCGTGCTCCTTCGCTTGCAGGGCATTGATCAGCACCAGGCGCGAATCGTCCACCTGTGCGTCCCAGTATTCAAACCCACTGCGAATACTTGAGTTAAGCGGACTTGAGCCACCATAACTCAATGAACGCGAACGCTTGTAGTGTTCGCGTTTGACCAGATAGTCGTACACAAATAATCCCACACGCAGCAACAAACCGTTGCGCGAATTACCCAACATAGGAATTTGAAAGGCCAGAGGTTTGATAATGTGGCGCGCCGCAGCGGTAAGAATCTCCCGCTCCTGCAGGGACTTTCTTACCAGGGCAAACTGATACTGCTCTAAATAGCGTAGCCCACCGTGAATCAGCTTTGAACTCCAAGATGACGTAGCGCCAGCCAGGTCACCTTTCTCAACCAGGGCAACCTTGAGGCCCCGCCCGGCCGCATCGGCAGCAATCCCGGCACCATTGATCCCGCCGCCAATCACCAGAAGGTCATAGTCTGTTTGTGTTTGATTCACAGGGCTAATTCTGACTAAGTGGAGAATTGCAAATCGGCGAGGAGCACGCCAATCATTGATTTAGATAGTGTACCATGGCTCTCTAACCCGCTTATTAAAAAGTTTAGGCACTTCAAGCGAAAACGATCACAAAAAACGCCCAAGGCGCACAGATAGTGAAAGCCAATCCGCAGCGTAAGTTTCTGACCGGATTAAGACCACAAAATAAGACTTAAAGAGACCCAGCATGAGCACATATATTCTCGCAATCGATCAAGGCACCACTAGCAGCCGCGCATTGGTTTTTGACGCCAGCGGCAATCAACTGGGCGTTGGACAACAGGAATTTACCCAGCACTTTCCGGACAATGGCTGGGTCGAACATGATGCCGAGGAGATCTGGGGCACCACCCTCGCGAGTTGCCGCGCCGCACTGGAAGCTACCGGGATTACAGGGGCTGATCTCGCCTGCATCGGCATCACCAATCAACGTGAGACAACGGTAGTCTGGGACAAGGCTACCGGCAAGCCCATCCATCACGCCATTGTCTGGCAGGACCGGCGTACCAGTGACTATTGCACTGAGCTAAAACAGAAAGCTGGACTAGTGGAGAAGATCCAGGATAAGACCGGCCTGCTATTGGACTCTTATTTTTCTGCCACCAAGATTCGCTGGATTCTCAATGCAGTGCCGGGCGCCAGGGCAAGGGCCGCGAATGGCGAATTGGCTTTTGGCACCATCGATAGCTGGTTGCTTTGGCAACTTACCGGCGGGCAGAGCCACTGTACCGATGCCACCAACGCATCGCGCACCATGCTGTTTAATATCCAGGAACAATGCTGGGATGAGGAACTGATGGCGCTTTTTGACGTGCCCGCTGCAATATTACCTGAAGTAAAAGACTGCGCCGCAGATTTTGGACTGAGCCAGGCATCCTTGTTTGGCTCCGCTGTGCCAATTACAGGAATGATTGGTGATCAACAGAGCGCCGCATTTGGACAGGGCTGTTTCGGAGCCGGGATGGCAAAGAGCACTTACGGCACTGGTTGTTTCCTGTTGTTGAATACTGGCGAAGTCATGCTGAAATCCAGCAACCAGCTATTAAGCACCATCGCCTACCGACTCAATGGTCAGACTGTGTATGCCATCGAAGGCAGTATCTTTATGGCAGGAGCGACAATGCAGTGGATCAGGGATGGCCTGAAGCTTATTGATGACGCTGCAGAATCCGGGGCGCTGGCTGAGGCAACACCGGACAATCTGTCAGTCTATCTCGTGCCCGCGTTCACCGGACTGGGCGCGCCCTACTGGGATCCAAACGCGCGCGGCGCCTTGTTGGGCATGACGCGAGACACTGGGATTAAGGAAATCGTCACAGCCGGACTGATGTCGGTGTGTTATCAGACTCGGGATCTGGTGGAGGCCATCGCTGCTGATGGCGCGGTGCTTTCCACCCTGAGAGTGGATGGCGGCATGGTAAAAAACAACTACGTGCTGCAGAAACTCGCGGACGTATTGGATGCTGAGGTTCATCGGCCAGAAATTATTGAAACCACTGCCTTGGGTGCGGCCTATATGGCAGGGCTGCAACTGGGTTTGTTCAGTTCACTGGAAGAAATTTCTGAAAAGTGGCAACTGCAGCAAGCCTTCAAACCTGCAAAAGATGCGAGTTGGAGAGAACAACAATATCAGGGATGGCAGGACGCCGTGGCGCGCACCCGGAGCCAGGGCTAGTCATGGAGCTGCATCTCATCAGGCACGGTCAGACCAACTGGAACGAGGAGCGGCGGGTCCAGGGGCAGAGCGAATCCAGACTTACGGATATCGGCATAGAGCAGGCCAAGGGCCTGGGGGAACGCATACAGAATATCGAGTTTAACGCGATCTATTGCAGCAGCAGCCTGCGCACGCGGCAGACTGCTGATCATGCCTTTCCTGCCTGGCAAAAAACGATCACCTACCTGGATTCATTACGCGAAATTCACATGGGAGAATGGGAGGGCAAACTCTATGCAGAAATTGAGTCAGAAACTCCGGACTCTTACTACCATTTCTGGAATGAACCCCACAAGTTCGACGTCCCCGGTGCCGAGTCATTTTATCAATTGCAGAATCGCGCCATGAACGCGATTAAAGCGATTCAGGACGACCACCACGGCGAGCGCGTGGCGCTGGTAAGTCATGGCGCGCTCATCAAGACCGTCATGGCACACATCGAAGACCTGAGCATGGATCAGCTTTGGACACCGCCACTTATGCACAACTGTGCCCATAATATTGTCAGGGTTAATGACACCGGCGATCTGCATATCGTGCAGTATGCCGATCAACCCTATGAAGAAGTTAGAAACCTCGGAAGTTAGGAGTCAGGATTTATTGCGGGTTCGGCGCGTATTGATCTGCGTTTTCAACCAGCGTCGAAACGGCGGTATATCAGTAGCCAGCAGGGCCAGACCCAGGGGAATTCATCCAGAAACCCAAAATCGGCAGAAACCCGAGCGTGCCCAGCAGCATCAACATCAGCCCTAGCAAACCACGCACAATCGGGTGCAGGTAGCGCTCGCTCCGTTTCAACATCAGGTAAGTATGCGCCACCAACAGGCGACGCCGACTCCGCGCGGCACTCACCCCTTGCTCTGCATTGTTTTGCTCAGCCCTGTCCTGCTTAGCCGCCATTGGAAGCCTATCTCATGATTGCCCTCTTATTACTACTCGCTAAGCACCTCTCTAGTCGCTGGCGAAGCTTCGATGTTGCACTGATGTGGTATGCTTGCTAGCGCAAAAGACTGATTGAAAGGGAAGAATTATAGTTGGCTAACCGCGCCCATAACATGCTGCTGTTTGCAGTGATTGCTGTTTCGGTCCTGCTGCTGTCACAGGCTATCGGCCTCTGGGTAAACAGCAGCATTCCACAGAACACCACCGTTGAACTGAATAGCTTCATACATTTTACCCATATAAGAAACTTTGGAGGTGTGTTTGGCCTGGCTCAGGGCTCAGGCTGGTTGTTTGCCCTGGTCAGCATCGGTTTACTTTTGGCTGTGTCTGCCTATCTGTGGCTAAGCCCAGACCTGCAGCGCTATGAATACATTTGCTTTGGCTTTGTGGTCGGCGGCGGCGCCAGCAACATCGTTGATCGCTTGCTGCATGGCAGTGTAATTGATTTCATTGACATCCAACATATTCCATTCTGGAACTATGTATTCAATACCGCCGACGTCATGATCCACGTCGGCATTTGGCCGCTGCTCATTCTTAGCTTTGTCTTCGGCGCCCGTACTGCTAAAAACGACGCCTAAGGTTGGTCGTCAACAGGCGTTAGACACAAAAAAGCTATCGGTAATAGAGAACTCCCCAAACAGGTAATCCTCGTCGCTGGCTCTGCCTTTGAATGCCTCAGCCCAGAGCGCATCGACGCGGTGGATTTCTCCCTGCAGCGCGGCACCAATATTGAGCCGCCGCCGCTGCCGGCAGTTCATGGGTAACTGATTTCGGATCTCAAGGAAACCAGAATGCATCTCGCAGCAATAGGCCCAGCACATAGCCCTGGTTGACAGGGACTCGGGGAGCGCGGTCCCCTGAAGATATTTTTCAGAAATATATTCCGAGATTGCCAGGGAATCCCAAAGCGTGAGCCCGCCATCAACAAGCGCTGGTACTTTCAGGCTAGGCGAGTATCGCGCCAGGGCACGCTGATAATCTGCAGTAAACAGAGGAATCCTCACTTCCTCGAACTCCACCTTAAAGTGAGTGAGCAATACCCAGGCGCGCATCGACCAGGATGAATAACTTTTGTTGCCAATGACCAATTGCACCAAAATACCTCGACATTAATTTTCTTAGCTATTTGGCGATTAAGCGCCGTTTATGACATGTTGTTTAGATTCCGGCTGGCGTGGAACCATATCCTAGGTCGGTCTGACATCAAAAGTGCTGCCAGCAATTCTTGCACATTGCCAGAAAGTCGGAGCGACTCCATATAATCGCGACTAACAGGACTCCAACCTTGAATTCATCGAGATTTAGCGGCGTACTAGCACCAGTAATTACCCCCTTAACGAAGAACTGCGCCCAGATTATGCGCGCTTTCTTAAACACTACCAGTGGCTGGTGAGCCAGGGTGTCGGTCTCGCGGTGTTTGGCACCAACAGCGAGGCGAACTCATTGAGTCTGGCGGAGAAGAAAGATCTGTTAACCATGCTGGTAGAGGGTGGTATTGATCCAGCGCTGCTAATGCCCGGCACCGGGAGTTGCGCCCTCCCCGACGCTATAGAGCTTACCGCCCATGCGGTGAACTTAGGCTGTGGTGGTGTGCTAATGCTGCCGCCGTTTTACTACAAGGGCGTGGCCGATGACGGGCTTGTCGATTTCTTTAGCGCGGTGATTGAAGGCGTGGACGATTTGGCACTGCGAGTCTATCTATACCATATTCCAGCGGTGGCCAATGTGCCAATTCCGCAGACGGTGATCAAGCAACTGGCCGAGAAGTATCCGACCCTTATTGCCGGCATCAAGGACAGCTCTGGCGACTGGTCGCATACCAAGGCATTGAATGAACTGGGCATCGAAGACTTTCGCGTGTTCTGTGGATCGGAGAGCTTTCTGCTCAAGAACATGCAGGCCGGTGGCGCCGGCTGTATCTCAGCAACGGCCAATGTCAATCCTCGTGCCATCACAATACTCTACGACCAGTGGCAGAGTGCTGATGCGGAGCAGCTGCAAGCTGGGCTGAACACGATTCGCAGCATCTTCCAGTCTCGTCCCATGATTCCTGCCCTGAAGGCGGCGACTGCAATCTACGGCGATAACCCGACCTGGTTTCGAGTCAGGCCACCTCTGCAGCCCCTCACGGCAATCCAGCGGGACGAACTGCGCCAGGAACTGGCCACAGCGAACTTCCAAATGCCTGATATTTAGCCCGTTTCTGCGCAATACAGGATCTTTTTGGCCGTAGACAAAGTCCATTCCTTACGGTAGCCTCAAACAAGGTGACGGTGTTGTGACACGGTTCGCGCGTCAAGACCCTAACATGTTATTTCTAATGTGGTTTTTAAGAGAAATAAACAGCCCGACGCAGTACTAACTGGATTTCTCAATATCTCAGTGAGGCTAATAATGACAATAAAACGAATTATTCTGCAAAGCATTCAAACCGTAGCAACCGCAGCATTGGTTCTGGCCTGTTCCGCAAGCGTAATGGCCCAGGATTCAGTCGAGTGGTACACCCTCGGCAATGACTTTGCCCATACCCGCTATTCTCCCGCCGATGAAATCAACATCGACAATTTTGAAGACCTGGAAGTGGTGTGGGAATGGGATGGCGCCAGCATGGGTGCCAGCAGCGGTCGTGCCACGCCTAGCTACATCAATGGCATGCTGTACACCGTGGCCGGTCCCCGCCGCCACGTGGTAGCCATTGATCCCAAAACTGGAGAGACAGCCTGGAGCTATCGCCTGCCCAATACAGCCCGCTGGGAATATTCCATGCGCGCCGACTACGGCAAGGGCATAGCCTACGATGAGGTGAATGGACGCGGTGTAATTTATATTGTGACACCAGGCTTCTTCCTGGTTGCTCTCGATGCGGTCACCGGTACGCCGCTGGAAGGCTTTGGCCAACCCGTCCCTGTTGATGGTTTCCCCGAAACCGGCGTCGTGGATCTGCTGGCTGACCTCGGCCATCCCTTCGACCCTTATGATGGTGTTCCACTGGAGACTGGATATATCACCGCGTCATCTCCTCCAATCGTTGTTAACGATACGGTAATCATTGGTAACTCCGCTGAGCAAGGCTACCACCAGTCCCGGATCGAAAATATACCAGGCGATATCCTGGCTTACGATAAGAGTACCGGTGACTTCAAATGGAAATTTAACGTGATTCCTCGTCCCGGTGAGTATGGCCATGAGACCTGGGAAAATGATGCCTGGGAGTGGACCGGCGACGTTTCCTCGTGGGCACCTATCTCCGCCGACGTGGAAAACAATCTGGTTTATGTGCCGACTAACGGGGCAACCATCGACTACTATGGCGGCTTCCGCCCAGGTGACAACCTTTACGGCACCAGCCTTATCGCACTGGATGCATCCACCGGTGAGCGAGCCTGGCACTTTCAAATGGTGCATCACGACATCTGGAACTATGACAACCCGATGAACCCTATCCTGATGGACGTGAATGTTGATGGACAGGAAATACCGGCAGTGATGCAGGTAACCAAGCAAAGCTTTGTTTATGCCTTCAACCGTTTAACAGGTGAACCAATCTGGCCAATCGAAGAGAGGCCGGTACCGCAATCAACGGTGCCAGGTGAAAAGCTGTCGCCTACCCAGCCCTTCCCGACCAAGCCTGCCCCTTTCGATATTCAGGGAATCACAGTCAACGACCTGGTCGACTGGACACCAGAATTGCGCCAACAGGCTATCACGGCGATGGCCGACTACATGATGGGACCGCTGTTCCTGCCTCCGATCCAGCGTGGTCATGAATCAGGCAAGCGAGCCGCCATGTTTTGTCCAGGCGGTGGTGGTGGTGCCAACATTACAGCACCAGCAGTGGCCGATCCAACTTCAGGCATGCTGTACGTATCTTCACGCTCCGCCTGCAGCCCGGTACAGCTAGTACCTGGTGAAGAGGCTGACCTGCAATACGAACTGCCTACTGGAACCACCTACGCCCAGTATGCTAACGGACCAGGTGCAGGCTCTCCCCGTCATCCGGCTCAGATTCCATACTTTAAGCCCCCCTACAGCCGCATTACGGCGATTAACATGAACACGGGCGAGCATGAATGGGTGATTCCAACGGGCAAGACGCCCGCCCGCGTACAGCAGGTGATCGACGCAAACAATCTGGATGTTGGCAATACTGGAACCGGTGCGTTAGTGCCTATGACTGTGACATCTAACATGCTGCTCTACTCCGACACTGAAACTGATGGCACGCCGATGCTATATGCAATTAACAAGGCAACCGGAGAGACTGAAGCCGCAATCGAAGTACCAGCGCGAAGCCGCTATGGCATGAGCACTTGGGTTCATGATGAACACCAGTACATCATGCTGCAAACCGGCAGTAAGCTGACAGCCATGGCCTTGCCTGCTGCAGCGCCAGGTGGCGATCACTAAACCTGACACGCCTCTTGGCAAAAAACAAAAACCCGATCGCTTCCACAAGCGATCGGGTTTTTTATTGGCTATCATTACCATCCCGCGGCGTAACGACGGCATTGCCTGCACCAGCAGCAACCCCTTCGAATGCCTAACGGTACATGTTCATCTGCCTGCGATGTCTGTCAGCATTGGGGTCTTCGATAGATTCTACTGCTTCAATTCTCGCGATATAGTGATTGGACAGGCCGGCAGTTCGTGCACCATGAAGGACATGGTGTTTGTACCAGTGATAAGGCTTGAGCCTGGGGTCTATCTTGGTGGCCCAATAGGTAAAGACTTTTATGTCCTGCCCACCGACCAGCGTCACCGTCATAGTTCTGACTTCATATCCTTGCCCTACTCCCTCGAATCGATCAAGCGCAGGCTTCTCCGATTCAGGCAGGTCGAACACGACACCAAGCACAGACACGTCGCGTTCTGTCGCGTAAGCGATATTACATTTCGCGGAACCGTCGTCACCTTGCTTATAAAACTGTAATACGTGATTCGCCAATGTTGCTACTCCGACAACTGACGTGATGCCAACCCGCTCCCCGAGTCTCGGCGCAGACATATTCGATCCATAGGCGAAGTACACCCTACTTTAATTCAATGGTAACCGCTTGCGGCGATCCCATCACCGCTTTCTCAGCCCTGACCGTACCTGCAGCAATAAAACGCGTGTCGCCCACAGCGTAAGCCTCGGTCAGAGTAACACCACTGACGAAGGTATATTCGAGTACCCCCGGTTCGCTGAACACTTGTAGCGCATCCCGTTCGTAGGTCATCAACATGCCAGCTTCGCCCTCTTGCCAATCGTGAACCCACTCCAGAACGCGCTCATTGTCGATAGCCAACTCGGCGCCTGAACGCGGGAACGCGGCTTCCGTGCCTCTGATAACATCAACTCTCCGCCCAAGCACTTCCTTGAGGTCGAACATAATGGCCCAGCGTGTTGGCGTATCTTCCGGAAAGCGCACCATCTCTTCCTTGTGTGTCACTCCAGCAGGCTGGAAAAAAGGTCGGGGGATATCGAAAGGTGGTGTCTGGGGATTCTCAGTGCCATCCAGCGTGGTAATGCGTATAGGTCCGTAGCGTAAATAAACCGCAGCAAGATCATATTGATGGCGGTGATAGGGTTGTGAAATGCCGGGCAGCCAAGTGACATCCCATGCGTAAACCCTTTCGTTTTCAAACAGGGTCCGCACGCCAATACGGGGATAGGCATGGGGCAACTCCTCCTCGGCAAAACTGGGCAATCGCTGAAACCCAAGCGCCAGTAAAAGAAAAGGAATCAAAGTGAATTTTCTTATTTTCATGTTGTCACCTATGCTGATTGCTGGAATGAGCGNTTGCTCCCAGTCGCCGTTGATTCGTTGGAACATCACCATATTACTTAACTTTAGCAGGAATCTCAGACCTAAACAATTTGACCAAATTAACCTAGGGCCTTGATATCTATAGTTTTTTGCGGCCTGACTGGCTCAGCTGGGAGGCTTATTTCTGCTCTTCTCACTCGTCTGCTGCATTAGTGTGCGGAATCAATCTGCTCAAACCGGGCAATCGTCCTGTCGTCATCCCGACTCCCAGCAGCACTAGCATACAGCCCANAACAGTGAAAAGCGTGATGCTCTCCGCAAGAAAGAGATTTCCCCACAGGATGCTGAAGAGTGGAATTAAGTAGGTCGTCATGATGGTTTGCTGTGAGCCTATTCGTGCAATCAGGCGATAAAACATAAGATAGGCAAGGCCGGTGCAGCCAATCCCCAGGGCTGCAACGGCTGCCCAGACTGGCGCCGAGGGCATGGTTTCCGGTAGCGCCTGCAGAGAAAAAGGAAGCAACAGCACCGAGGAAAACAACAGACTGCCGGCGGTAATAGCGAGGCCAGAGACACCCTCAAGTTTGTGCGCAACAAGATTCAGGGCAATACCGTAGAGAAAACAGGCGAATAACACGGCCGGCACAGCCAGCGCACTGCCTGCTCCCATCTCGATTGCTTGCGGATCGAACACCAACACGATCACACCAGCGAAGCCAAACGCCATACCCAGGATAGAAAGTACTGACAAGCGCTGACCAAACACGAGAAATGCAATCAACGCTGTAAAAAATGGTACTGTAGCATTCATAATGGATAACAGNCCCGCGCTCACATANAGCGCAGCAAANGCAAAAAAACAAAACGGTACAGCCATATTCGTGAGACTGATCAGGAATATCGTTCGCCAGTTAGCAACGAGGTCCGGCCACTTTCCCAGTAACAGGCACATTGGTAGCATCACCAGCACGGCGCTCAGCACACGTATCTGAACCAAAAATAGCGGACCAAACTCTGGGGCAGCAATCCGCAGGAACAGAAAGGAAGAACCCCATATTGCTGACAGAAGCAGGAGTTCGACGTAATTTTGAGTGGTCGACTGTTGCATACGCGTTTACGAGTTAGGCGAACTGTCCTGGATTCGAACAGCGAGCTGTATGAGCGGGGCGCCGCNGCGAGCGGCGCAAATCAGGATTTGNATTTAAGAGTCAGTATCTACGAATAAGTCGCTTCAGCCTTTGCAACGGCCTGGCTGACATCGCAACTATGTCCCTGCGCATTAAGCACATTACCCAACCCGGAGATGCAAAAATTCACGTTCTTACGATTGCTGGCATAGCCCATAAGTCCGATTCGCCAGACTTTGCCAGCNAGGGCGCCTAAGCCTGCGCCTATTTCAAGGCTGTATTGTTCTAATAATGTAGCCCGCACGGCACCATCATCAATGGACTCGGGAAAGGAAACGGCGTTCAGCTGAGGAAGTCGGCTGCTTTCCTCAACAACGAATCCCAGACCCAGGCTTTCTAGGCCGGCCACTAGGGCCAGGTGGTTTTGCTGGTGTCGCTGCCATGATTTCTCCAGGCCTTCCTCCTGAAGAATGACCAGAGATTCGTGCAAGGCATAAAGAGAATTTACCGGTGCTGTATGGTGGTAGGAGCGCTTGGCATCGGCTCCCCAGTAACCCATTACCAGATTTGTATCCAGGAACCAGCTTTGCACCTTTTGCTTGCGATTTTTGATTCTATCAGCGGCTCGGGCCGAAAAACTCACCGGAGATAAACCCGGCACACAAGACAAACACTTCTGGGTGCCAGAATAAATAGCGTCNATGCCCCATTCATCGACCTCTAATNGGATACCAGCCAGAGTTGTCACAGCATCCACTATTGCCAGACAGTCATGAGCATTCGCCAGTCGGCACAGGGCCTCGGCATCACTGCGGACGCCGGTAGATGTCTCGCTGTGCACAAATGCCAGCGCAATGGCGTCAGGGTGCTGCTTTAAGGCAGCTTCAGTTTTATCCAGGTCAACCGGTTTGCCGAAATCATCTGTCACCATGATTGCTGTTCCGCCACAGCGCTCAACGTTTTCCTTCATTCGCCCACCAAACACCCCGTTCTGGCAGATAATCACCTTATCGCCNGGTTCTACGAGATTGGTAAACACGCACTCCATGCCTGCAGACCCAGGCGCAGAGACTGGTATAGTCAGTTCGTTATTAGTCCTGAAGGCATACTGCAATAAGCCTTTAAGTTCATCCATCATACGGATAAAAGCTGGGTCCAGGTGGCCAATAGTCGGTCGTGAAAGTGCCTCCAGGATACGGGGATTAACATCGGATGGGCCAGGACCCATCAGCGCACGAACCGGAGGGTGGAATGAATCAGTCATCTGCTTGAATCTCACGAATTAAAAAACCCGACCATCTTGTGGACCTTGAGGTACCGTGAAGATGATCGGGTTTGGATTTNCCAAGTAGAAGATTAAATATTNATCNTCTACAGTGTCTTGCCGCTATTCGTCTTCAGCTACTTCTGTATCGTTTTCGTAGTCGCTGGTGTCGACCTGCGGTCGATCAACCAGCTCNACATAGGCCATTGGTGCCTTATCGCCCGCGCGCTCACCACATTTGAGGATGCGGGTNTAGCCGCCGGGACGTTCGGCATAGCGTGGCCCGAGCTCATCGAACAACTTGCCTACTGTCGCTTTATTGCGTGTACGGCTGAAGGCCAGGCGGCGATTAGCCACGCTGTCTTTTTTAGCCAGAGTGATTAATGGCTCCGCCACCATGCGCAATTCCTTAGCTTTCACTAAGGTAGTCTTGATAATTTCGTGTTCAACCAACGAAGAAGTCATGTTACGAAACATGGCCGTTCTATGGGAACTATTGCGATTTAGCTGGCGACCGCTTTGTCGATGACGCATAACTCTCTACCTTTTATCTCTATTGCCGCTGTAATCAAGCAGCGCGATCGTCTGACTTAAGGCTGGATGGTGGCCAGTTNTCCAAACGCANACCCAGTGACAGGCCGCGTGTTGCCAACACATCTTTAATCTCAGTCAGAGACTTCTTACCCAGATTAGGCGTCTTCAACAACTCAACTTCAGTGCGCTGAATCAGGTCGCCAATATAATAAATATCTTCTGCCTTCAGGCAGTTCGCAGAACGAACCGTCAGTTCAAGGTCGTCTACTGGACGCAGCAGTATAGGATCTATCTCGTCCTCGTGCTCTTCTGGTTCAGCAATGATTTCACTTTGCAGATCTACGAAAACACTCAGCTGATGCTGCAGAATAGTAGCAGCGCGGCGAATAGCTTCCTCGGGATCGATAGTGCCATTGGTCTCAAGATCAATGATCAGCTTGTCGAGGTCAGTGCGCTGCTCAACGCGAGCATTCTCCACTGAGTAGGAAACGCGAACAACAGGGCTATGAGAGGCATCCATCAACAATTTACCTACCGCNNGCGTTTCNTCTTCGTCGGCAATGCGGCTGTCGGCNGGAGAATATCCCCGGCCCTTACGCACAGTAATGCGCATATTTAGCTCGCCGTTGTTGTTCAGGTTAGCGATGACGTGATCAGGATTTACGATTTCAACATCGTGGTCCAGTTCAATATCACCCGCTGTGACTGTACCAGCACCCTTCTTGCTCAGGTTTAAAATCGCTTCGTCGCGGTTNTTAAGAACCACAGCTACCCCTTTCAGGTTCAGCAGGATTTCAATCACGTCTTCGCGAACACCTTCGATGGTGCTGTATTCGTGCACAACCCCGTCAATTTCTACTTCTTCAACCGCACAACCAGGCATGGATGACAGGAGAATTCGGCGCAGTGCATTCCCCAGGGTATGCCCGAAACCACGCTCTAGTGGCTCCAGTACAACCTTTGAATGGCACTTGTCGAATTCATCGACCTGTATCACTTGCGGTGTCAGGAAATCAGATAAAGAAATTTGCATGTATAGTCACCCTTTCTGTGTTTGGACACTACTTGGAATAAAGCTCAACGATCAGATTTTCATTAATCTCTGACGGCAGATCAGCTCGATCCGGCTTGCGCGTAAACTGACCTTCTAGTTTGGACATATCGACTGAGACCCAGTCTATGTCGCTACGCTGAGCTGCTAGTTCCAATGCAGATTTGATTCGTAATTGCTGCTTCGCTTTTTCTCGTATAGAAACTACGTCACCTTCATTTATCTGGAAAGAAGGCACATTGACTACCGAGCCATTCACAAGAATGGACTTGTGAGACACCAGCTGACGGGATTCAGCTCTGGTAGAACCAAAACCCATGCGGTAAACCACGTTGTCCAAACGACACTCCAGCAATTGCAGCAGGTTTTCACCGGTTGCGCCTTTACGACGAGCGGCTTCCTTGTAGTAGCTTCGGAACTGCTTCTCGAGCACACCATAGGTACGACGAACCTTTTGCTTTTCGCGCAGTTGCACACCGTAGTCNGACAGACGGCCACGACGCTGTCCGTGCTGACCTGGGATGGTCTCAACTTTGCACTTACTGTCTATAGGGCGCACACCNCTCTTCAGGAANAGGTCTGTACCTTCCCGACGAGCCAGTTTGCACTTAGGGCCTAAATAACGGGCCATACTTTTTCTCCTAGTTTACACTCGCCGCTTCTTGGGCGGTCGGCAACCATTGTGAGGTATTGGAGTGACATCTGTGATGTTNCTGATCTTCAAACCACAGCCATTCAATGCGCGCACCGCAGACTCGCGGCCTGGGCCTGGGCCATTNACTTTCACGTCCAGGTTTTTCAGGCCATAGCCTTCAATTGCAGCTTTGCCAGCCTTCTCGGCCGCCACCTGGGCAGCAAAAGGTGTGGACTTTCTGGAGCCACGGAATCCAGATCCACCTGCGGTGGCCCAGGAAAGCGCGTTCCCCTGACGATCTGTAATCGTAATGATCGTGTTATTGAATGAAGCATGGATGAACGCCATACCGTCAATNACGGTAGTGCGCNCTTTCTTCTTGCCTGATTTAGCTGTAGCCATGTTTATTTCCAAGTACTCCGACTTAATAGTTATGGGAGTATCTTTACAGTCTCACTAATGAATAACTTTTACTTACGAATCGGTTTTCTGGGACCTTTGCGTGTTCGGGCATTGGTCTTGGTCCGCTGCCCACGCACTGGCAGATTGCGGCGATGACGAATACCACGATTGCAGCCCAGGTCCATCAGCCGCTTGATGTTCATGGAAATCTCGCGACGCAGGTCACCCTCNGTGGGCAGTTTCGCAACTTCCGCACGTAATTCGTCGAGCTGTTCTGGGCTCAATTCAGACGTCTTGGTGGAGGGTGCAATACCTGTTGCATCACAGACTTGCTGTGCTGTAGTTGGACCAATGCCAAACACATACCGCAGTGAAATCACGATATGTTTGTTGTCTGGTATGTTAACCCCGGCAATACGTGCCATAGATCTACTCCGTTCCTATACTTTGTGCTTAGCCCTGACGCTGCTTGTGTCGAGGCTCTGCACTACAAATAACTCGAACCGAACCGTTACGCTTAATCACTTTGCAGTTGCGGCAGATTTTTTTTACTGATGCTCTTACTTTCATCGCTCTTCTCCAACCAGGTGTGCTCTGCACACTCAAGTCTTAAAATCGTTTTTTCTATCACGAAACTCGTTCAGAAACTCGCTTTACACACCGCTGCGTCCGTAGTTACCCAGCTTGGACTTCTTCATCAGTGAATCGTACTGATGTGACATCAGGTGTGACTGCACTTGGGACCAAAAGTCCATAGTGACCACAACCGAGATCAACAGGGCCGTTCCACCCAGATTGAATGGCACATTCGCCAACATCTGCATGAAGTTAGGTAGCAAGCAAACCAACGTAATGTAGACCGCACCGAACATTGTCAAACGGGTAATCACCCCGTCGATATACTTGGCCGTCTGCTCTCCAGGGCGAATACCTGGAATAAATGCACCAGATCGCTTCAGGTTTTCTGCAACTTCCCGAGGATTAAAAGTCAACGCAGTGTAGAAGAAGCAGAAGAAAATAATCATCGCGCTGAAGATGATGATGTAAAGCGGCTGTCCTGGACCAATAAGCAAAGCCAGATCTTGAAGCCATTCGGCACCTTCAGATTGCCCAAACCATTGCCCCAGAGACGCCGGAAACAACAGGATGCTGCTGGCGAAGATCGCAGGAATAACACCAGCCATGTTAATTTTAAGGGGCAGATGGCTAGCCTGCGCCTGATACATTTTGCGACCCTGCTGACGCTTGGCGTAGTTCACGGTGATGCGGCGCTGAGCACGCTCCACATAAATGATGCAAGCCACCACGCCAATAGCGATCAACCCAACAACCAATAACAGGACGCCGCTAATCTGGCCCTCATAGGCCTGGGTCAATGACGTACCTACCGCAGCCGGAAAACCCGCCACGATGCCAGCAAAGATCAGCATGGAAATACCGTTTCCGATGCCTTTTTCAGTAATCTGCTCACCCAGCCACATCAGAAACATGGCGCCTGTGACCAGAGAAATTATTGCCGTCAGGTTAAAGGCGATTCCTGGGCTGTAGGCCATGGGTGCCAGTAGACCAACAGTCATGCCAGTGCCCTGAACTGTCGCCAATACCAACGCGCCGTAGCGTGTGTACTGTGTGATTTTTCGACGGCCCGATTCACCTTCTTTCTTAAGCTGATCAAGTTGCGGACTCACCGCCGTTAGAAGCTGCATAATGATCGAGGCCGAAATGTAGGGCATGATGCCCAGGGCCACGATACTCATACGTTCCAGCGCACCACCAGAGAACATATTGAAAAGATCTGCGAAAGTTCCTTCGTTCTGGGTAAAGAAAGCCTGCAGCTGCAGAGGATCAATGCCAGGAACGGGAATATGCGTACCAATTCGATAAACAAATATGGCAAACAACAGGAAGAACAGACGTGACTTGAGCTCACCGAGCCCAGCGCCTATGTTTTCCGGATTAATGTTTGGTTTATTTGCCATTTTCGTAATCTGTTTACTAAACCTGTAAATACTAATTCACACGATCAAAATGCGGCCCTGTTACCCAAGACCCGAAGACCATCGCCGTGTACTCTTAATCGCCACGTTCTGCAGCGGGCTTTTCTTTCTTGGCAAGCTTCGCGAGTTTTTCCTCGGCTACCGGTTCTACAACGCTACCGCCTGCCTTCTCAACCGCTTCTTTGGCACCCTTGCTCACGCGGATGCCTTCAACTGCTAGCTTGCGGGTTACCTCTCCTGAAAGCATGACCTTAACGCGCTTGATGCTCGCATTAATCAGTCCAGCTTTACGCAGAGTCTCGAGGTTCACCACATTGCCCTCGACCTTGTTCAACTCGGCACTGCGAATTTCAGCAGTAATGCGACCAACTCGCGAAGAGAAGCCATACTTTGGCAGACGCATCTGTAAAGGCATTTGACCACCTTCGAAACCTGGTCTTACGGTACCGCCACTGCGTGACTTCTGACCTTTGTGTCCACTGCCACAAGTCTTACCCCAACCGGAACCGATACCGCGACCGACACGCTTTTTGGCTTTAGTGCTGCCTGCTGCTGGGCTTAAATCGTTAAGTTGCATTGTCTTTTACCTGATTTTATTCCGCTATTTCCAGAGCTCTCTGCTAGTTCAGTTTGCCTGGTTCGTCTTGCGTCCCGATTGCTTATTCAAGCTTTCCTCAACTCACTCTACCGAGAGCATGTAGCTGATCTTGTTGATCATGCCACGAGTTGCCGGAGTGTCTTCCACTTCAACAGTCTGGTGCATACGACGCAAACCCAGACCCTGTAAGCAAGCCTTATGCTTGGGTTGAGAGCCGATAGGGCTTCTAACCAGCGTTACTTTTACTGTCTCTTTAGCTTTGGCCATCGTCTTTTACTACTGTCTTTAAACTATTTGTGAATCTCAGTCGCAGACCCAGCCTCGCATTCATAATCGAAGTGGCGAGTGGTTTACGAATCCTAGTCTTGCTACCTATCCTGCTATTTCCTCAACCGGCTTGCCGCGCTTGGCTGCAATATCGTCCGGAGATCGCATGTCGCGCAAACCTTTAAACGTGGCGTAAACAACGTTCACTGGGTTAGTAGAACCGTAGCACTTGGCTAATACATTCTGCACACCTGCGAGTTCCAGAATAGCGCGCATTGCACCACCTGCAATCACGCCGGTACCTTCAGAAGCTGGCTGCATGTATACCTTTGAGGCACCATGACGAGCCTTAATCGGGTACTGCAACGTATGGCCATCAAGATCAACGCTGATCATGTTGCGGCGAGCAGACTCCATGGCTTTCTGAATAGCCAAAGGCACTTCGCGCGCCTTTCCGCGACCAAAACCCACACGGCCATTGCCATCGCCGACAGCTGTCAACGCGGTGAAACCAAAGATNCGACCACCTTTAACCACCTTAGCAACACGATTAACCTGAATGAGCTTCTCTTGCAGGCCTTCTTCGTTTTTTCCTGGCTCGTCTTTAAATGCCATATTAAAAAACCTTTTTTAAAACCTTCCTAGAACTGTAATCCGCCTTCGCGCGCCGCATCGGCCAGAGCCTTGATGCGACCGTGATAGGCATAACCTGAGCGATCGAACGCAACTTTCTCAACGCCAGCGGCCTTGGCTCGCTCGGCGATTAACTTGCCGACCTTGCCCGCTGCATCCACGTTACCAGTAGCGCTTTCGCGGTTTTCTTTTTCAACCGTGGAGGCACTGGCCAGAACCTTGTTGCCCTCCGGTGAGATAACCTGAGCGTAGATATGCTTTGGTGAGCGAAATACACACAGACGATTCATCCGCAGCTCGCTGATCNTGGCTCTGGCTCGCTTCGCACGACGAAGGCGTGCACCTTTCTTTAAGTTCATAGCCTTTAAACCTATTTCTTCTTCGCTTCTTTACGATATACGTGTTCATCCGCGTAACGGACACCCTTGCCTTTGTAGGGCTCAGGCGGACGAAATTCTCTAATCTCAGCAGCAACCTGACCCACCAGCTGCTTGTCAGCACCGGTGATGACTATCTCTGTCTGTGAAGGTGTCTCAGCTGTAACACCTTCGGGCAGCGAGTAATCGATCGGGTGGGAATATCCCAGAGTCAGGTTAAGTGACTTACCCTGAGCCTTGGCACGATACCCCACACCCTGAAGCTCCAGCTTCTTCTGAAAACCCTCACTTACACCAACAACCATGTTATTGATCAAGGAGCGAAAGGTTCCAGCCAGCGCGCCAGCCTGGCGAGTCTGGTTTTTGGCAGCTACTTTAAGCTCCTCACCTTCCTGAGACACACCGACCAACTCGTGCAGGTCGAGGATCAGGTTACCCTTACTACCTTTCACTGAAATAGCAGTGTCAGACAGAGTTGTTTCTACACCCTTTGGGATTGCTACTGGTGCATTTGCTATTCTGGACATTTTACGGNCNCTCTATTTGCTGATTACCGACTTAACTTTCCAAGCACTTACTTAGAAAACGGTGCATAGCACCTCTCCACCGATACCGGCGGCCTTTGCCTGCTTGTCAGTCATTAATCCTTTGTTGGTTGACAGGATGGCAATACCCAATCCAGCCCGGTTCTTTGGAATATCTNCCGCACCTTTATAGCTGCGCAGACCAGGTCGGCTTGCACGNTTGATCTCTTCGATNACAGGCTTACCCTGAAAATACTTNAGATCAACATTCANTACNGGCTTGCCTTCGACATCCTGCACTGCGTAGCCATTGATNTAACCCTCNNCCTGCAGCACTTCGCTAAGTGCCACTTTNATCTTGGAAGAAGGGCAGCTCACTGCTNGCATCTGNGCCATCTGGGCGTTGCGGATGCGGGTCAANAAATCTGCTATTGGATCGGACATGCTCATAATATTTTTTCCTGCCTATTTTCTGGCTCGTTCCTGGCTCTCGCCTTTCTACCAGCTTGCCTTNGTCAAACCGGGCACGTCACCACGCATGGCAGCTTCCCGCAGCTTGTTTCGGCAAAGACCGAATTTTCGATAAACGCCATGAGGGCGGCCAGTAATGCGGCAGCGGCGCTGCTGACGAACAGGGCTGGCATCACGCGGCAATTTCTGCAGCTTGACTTGAGCTTCCCACTTATCGTCGTCACTGGCATTCACGTCACTCAGAATGGCTTTCAGAGCCGCACGCTTCTCTGCGTACTTGGTAATAGTTCTGGCGCGCTTATTTTCTCTGGCTATCATCGATTTNTTAGCCATTCTTAAGACTCCTCAGTTTCAGCTGCTGCTTCTGCAGCGTCCGGCGCATCAGCTTGAGCGTCGGCCTGTGTTGGGTTCATACCGCGAAAAGGAAAGCGCATTGCTGCCAGCAGTGCACGCCCCTCGTCATCATCACGAGCTGTCGTAGTGATTGTGATGTCGAGTCCACGCAGCTTGTCGATCTTGTCGTATTCGATTTCGGGGAAAATGATCTGCTCATTCACGCCCATTGCATAGTTCCCACGACCGTCAAAGGNTTTCGGGCTCAAACCGCGAAAGTCACGAATTCGCGGGATGGCGATATCGACCAATCGCTCCAGGAACTCATACATACGCTCACCGCGCAGGGTAACCTTGCAACCGATTGGCCAGCCTTCGCGAATCTTGAAACCAGCAATACTCTTGCGCGCCTTGGTAACTACAACTTTTTGACCGCTGATCTGTTCCAGATCACCAGTGGCACTTTCCAAAACCTTCTTGTCGGCAATAGCCTCGCCTACACCCATGTTCAGGGTCACCTTGGTGATCTTTGGAACACGCATGTGGTTCTGAAAGCCAAACTGCTGAGTAAGCGCAGGGATTACTTCTTTCTGATAAAACTCTTTCAACTGAGCCATGATTGCTAACCTAGTCTATGTCCTGCCCATTCGATTTGAACACGCGCTTCTTGGCGCCGTCCTCTTGGACTGCGATACCAACACGATCCGCCTTGCTNGTTTCGGCATTAAANATTGCCACGTTNGAAATGTGCANCGAGGCCTCTCGCTCTNNAATTCCACCGGGCTGTCCCGCATTGGGATTAGGCTTNGTGTGACGCTTGACCATGTTCACTCCAGCCACGATGACTCTGTCATCGCCCACNAGCTGAGAGATAGCTCCGCGCTTACCCTTATCCTTACCGGCGATAACAATTACTTCATCATCACGTTTTAACTTATTCATTTTGTCAGACTCTCTTTCAGCCAGCGCTTATCNATTTTTAGAGCACTTCAGGTGCCAGCGAAATAATTCGCATGAATTTCTCGTTACGCAGCTCTCTAGTTACCGGACCAAATACACGGGTACCGATTGGTGCTTCCTGGGCGTTAAGCAGGATCGCTGCATTGTCGTCGAATCGAATCAACGAGCCGTCGCCACGTCGCACACCTTTTTTGGTGCGTACAACCAACGCGGTTAGTACCTGGCCCTTTTTCACTTTACCGCGTGGAATCGCTTCCTTGACGGTGACCTTAATAATGTCGCCGATACGTGCNTAACGGCGATGNGAACCACCCAGCACCTTGATACACATGACGCGCCTGGCGCCACTGTTATCCGCAACATCTAAGTATGACTGCACTTGAATCATCGATTCACTCCATCACGCATTCGGTTTCGAATGCTGACTCTCAAAATTAACTCGTCTATCTTTTAACTGCTTCGCCACGATCAGCGCTATCGTTATTTANCTGGACCAATCCTGGTTCTAAATTCTAAATACCTATCGTGATGCTTGCTTAGATCTGAGTTGCACGCTCGTCAATAGANACCAGCGTCCACGATTTGGNCTTNGAAATGGGTCGCACTTCCTTGATCGTGACGTCGTCTCCTATNCCACACTCGTTGTTAGCATCATGGGCNTGAATTTTGGTAGATCGCTTGATGATCTTGCCATACACAGGGTGCTTAACGCGGCGCTCAATCAACACGACGATGGACTTGTCCATCTTGTTGCTGACAACCTTGCCTGCAGCGGTTCTGGCCGACTGCTCTGTCGNTTCCTGACCGCNTTGAATTTCAGTATCTGCCATAACTATTTTCACTCTTTCAATTAATCGCCTGNCCGGGTTCGACCTCAACACAGTACGTAATGAATTCGTTTATGCTTCCNTTTGCGTCTCAGCCTGTTTTTCAGTTATCAGGGTCTTGATGCGAGCGATGTCTCGCTTCACTGCCTTCAGCAAGTGAANTTGCCCCAACTGACCGGTGGCGTTCTGCATGCGATTGTTAAACTGATCCTTGTAAAGATCCTGCAATTGCGCCTGCAGTTCCTCCACAGATTTTTCTCTTAACTCACTCGCTTTCATCAACCCACCCTTACTAAGTCCTTTCCGAGGGACAGACCGCGTTATCTGATTTGAGAAACGAGGTCTATCTCCACAGTCATTTACATCACAGTGCGCTTAACAAACGCAGTTTCAAACGGCAACTTGGCAGATGCCAGGCCAAATGCTTCACGCGCCAATTCTTCATCAACACCTTCTATTTCAAACATGATCCGGCCGGGCTGGATCTGGGCAACCCAGTATTCCACTGAACCCTTACCTTTCCCCTGTCGCACTTCTAAAGGCTTTTGGGTAATGGGCTTGTCAGGAAACACACGAATCCAAATCTTTCCGCCCCGCTTAACCTTCCGAGTCATGGCACGACGAGCCGCCTCAATCTGACGCGCTGTCAAGCGACCGCGAGAAACTGCCTTCAGGCCAAATTCGCCGAAATCCACTTTGCTGCCGCGATGTGACAGGCCCCGATTGCGGCCTTTCATCATCTTGCGAAATTTTGTGCGTTTGGGTTGTAACACTTCTCTATTCCTCTAAAAACCTGGGGCCTTAACCTGCAGCAGCTGGCTGTTGCTTTGGCACAATGGCTTCATCCAGATCCAGCACTTCACCCTTAAAGACCCAGACCTTCACACCGATGATACCGTAAGTAGTACTGGCTTCAGATGTAGCGTAATCAATATCTGCGCGCAGTGTATGCAGCGGNACGCGGCCTTCGCGATACCACTCACTCCGAGCAATTTCAGCACCACCGAGACGTCCGCCTACCTGCACCTTGATGCCTCCCGCACCCTGGCGCATGGCATTTTGTACCGCACGCTTCATGGCGCGCCGGAACATGACGCGGCGCTCTAGCTGCGATGCCACATTGTCGGCAACCAACTGTGCATCCAGATCAGGCTTGCGAATTTCTTCGATGTTGATTTGCACAGGCACACCCATTTTCTCGGACAGTACTCCACGCAGCCTCTCGACATCTTCACCTTTTTTGCCGATCACGATTCCGGGACGGGCGGTAAAAATAGTCAGCTTTGCAGTCTGCGCGGGGCGCTCAATCTCTACGCGAGAAACGGAGGCGTTAGCCAGGCGTTTCTTGACGTAGTCTCTAACCTGCAGGTCTACCAGCAGGTTNTCTGCGTATTCTTGTCCTTCGGCGAACCACGTAGAAGTGTGCTTCTTAACAATGCCGAGGCGAATACCAGTGGGATGTACTTTCTGACCCATCCAAATCTCCTAGCTATCAGCGACCGTAATAGTGATGTGACACGAGCGCTTCAGAATACGATCTGCACGCCCTTTCGCTCGTGGCATGATGCGTTTCATAGTCATGCCTTCATCAACACAAATGGTCGAAACCTTGAGTTCATCCACGTCAGCGCCNTCATTGTGCTCGGCGTTGGCAATCGCGGAATTCAAAACCTTCTTAATAACTNCAGCGCCTTTCTTAGAGCTGTANNTAAGCAGCTCNAGNGCTTCTTCAACACCTTTNCCNCGAANCTGATCAGCNACNAGTCGCGCNTTTTGAGCGGACAACNTNGCGCCTTTTAATTTTGCTGAAACTTCCATCGATATCTCCTATCGCGCCTTTTTATCAGCAACGTGGCCCTTGTAAGTGCGGGTCAGAGCAAATTCACCAAGCTTGTGGCCAACCATGTCTTCACTAATGAAAATAGGAATATGCTGACGACCGTTATGAACGGCTATCGTAAGACCGATCATGTCTGGTGAAACCATGGAGCGACGCGACCAGGTTTTAATCGGACGCTTGTCGTTATTNNCTGAAGCCGTTTGCACCTTCTTCATCANNTGAAGATCGATAAACGGTCCTTTTTTAAGTGAACGTGGCACGAGTCAAATCCTCTGTCACTTGCCTTTACGGCTTGAATTTCTGCGACGGACAATCATGTTGTCAGTGCGCTTGTTAGTTCTTGTTTTGAAGCCTTTAGTCGGCGTNCCCCANGGCGACACCGGATGACGGCCACCTGATGTACGGCCTTCACCACCACCATGCGGGTGATCTACCGGGTTCATGGCAACACCTCGAACGGTAGGCCGAACACCGCGCCAGCGCTTGGCACCAGCCTTACCCAATGAGCGCAAGGCATGCTCTGAATTAGACACTTCACCGAGCGTCGCACGACACTCGCTCAGTACTTTGCGCATTTCACCCGAGCGCAGACGCAAGGTCGCGTAATCGCCTTCCCGCGCAACCANCTGCAACGACGTGCCAGCGCTGCGCGCGATTTGCGCACCCTTGCCTGGCTTCATTTCAACGCAGTGAACTGTGCTTCCCAGAGGAATACTACGCAGTGGCAGCGTGTTACCAATCTTAATTGGTGCACTTTCGCCCGACACCAAGACATCNCCTGCACTGACCTTAGCCGGCGCGACAATATAGCGTCGNTCACCATCGGCATACAGAAGCAAGGCGATATTGGCGGAGCGGTTGGGGTCATATTCCAGACGCTCTACCTTGGCTTCGATACCGTCCTTGTTGCGNCGGAAATCGATAATTCTGTATTTCTGCTTGTGGCCACCACCCTGGTGACGGCGGGTGATGCGGCCCTTATTATTACGACCACCTGACTTCGACTTGGCGGCAGTCAGCGCCGCATAAGGCTCACCCTTATGCAGATCGGGATTGACTACCTTGACGACAAAGCGGCGTCCTGGTGATGTCGGTTTACACTTAACTATTGGCATGGCTTACCCCCTACTCCCGATCACCCGATATCCGCGAAGTCGATCTCATGACCGGCCTCGAGGCGCACATAGGCTTTTTTCCAGTCGCTGTTGCGGCGCATTCTGCCTCGTGCCGAGCGCTTGGTTTTACCCTTTACGTTCAAAANCTGAAGATCAGACACCGNCACCTTGAAGATGAACTCTACTGCTTCCTTGATCTCGGGCTTAGTTGCGTCGATCGCAACCTTGAACGCGTACTGGTTGCTGTCTTCGATCATTAATGTCGATTTTTCAGACACGTGAGGACCCAGAATGACTGAATACATGCGCTCCTGGTTCATGACAACATCTCCTCTACCTTCTTAAGCGCGGGCACGGTAATCAGTACCTTATCGAATCCAACAAGGCTTACCGGATCCAGACCAGACGCGTCTAACACATCAACCTTGTGCAGGTTGCGTGCCGCGAGATAAAGGTTTTTTTCAACTTGATCAGAAATGATCAGGACGTTTTCTAAATCGTATGCTTGTAGCTTGCTGACCAAATCTTTGGTCTTGTGCGATTCGACTGCAAATTCGTTTACGACAACCAATCGGTCTTGTCGGATGAGCTCGGAGAGGATGCATTGCATGGCCCCGCGGTACATCTTTTTATTAATTTTCTTGGAGTAGTCACGCGGCGTAGACGCAAAAGTCACACCACCAGAGCGCCAAATAGGGCTGCGAATGGTGCCAGCACGAGCGCGACCGGTGCCTTTTTGACGCCAAGGCTTACGGCCGCCGCCACGTACTTCAGAGCGGGTCTTTTGCTTGACTGAGCCCTGGCGGGCCCCTGCCATATAGGTCACTACGGACTGGTGTACGAGAGGCTCGTTGTAATCGCGCCCGAAAGACTCGTCTGACAATGAAATTTTATCGCCCGTTTTATTACCAGGCAGAGCAAGTGCTAGTTCCATGACTTACCTCNTCACCTTGATAGTTGGACGGACAATGACACTGGANCCGGTTGCACCCGGTACCGCGCCCTTGANNAGTAACAGATTGTTTTCTGCATCTACGCGCACAACTTCCAGACTCTGGGTAGTTTTCCGCTCGGAACCCATCTGGCCCGCCATCTTCTTACCTTTGAATACTCGGCCTGGGGTTTGGCATTGGCCGATAGATCCCGGTGCGCGGTGAGAAATGGAGTTACCGTGGGTGGCGTCCTGCATATGGAAGTTGTGACGCTTCACGCCGCCCTGAAAACCCTTACCTTTAGATGTACCAGTAACATCAACTTTCTGGCCGACTTCAAACAGATCAACCTTGATCTCTCCGCCCACTTCTAGTTCGGCCAAATCTTCCGTACGGAATTCCCAAAGGCCTTCACCAGCTTCGGTGTTGGCTTTGGCGAAATGCCCAGCTAACGCTTTACCCACACGTGATGCACGGCACGATCCGGCAGTAACCTGAATTGCACTGTATCCATCCGTTTCAGGTTTCTTTATCTGAGTCACGCGGTTAGGCTGAACCTCGACCACAGTCACAGGGACAGAGTCACCTTCTTCAGTGAAAACGCGGGTCATACCGCTTTTTCGACCGACTAATCCAATCGACATTTTCTTTAGACCTCGTTGTGCAAGGGGCTAAAACCCGCTTTGGCCGCTGACGCATTACACGAAACTTGCTCCCGCAAGGGGAGACAGGACATTTCAGTGCACCAAAACTCCGTATAAGGACAGATCAATTCTGACCCCGAGGGTAGCGGGGACTGATAGCTCGCTACCTGGTTATTTTTTGCGGGAGCAGATTTAAGCTCTGCCCCCAATCAATCAGCCGAGGCTGATTTGCACCTCAACACCAGCAGCCAGATCTAGCTTCATCAGCGCGTCGACCGTCTTTTCAGTCGGCTCAACGATATCCAGCAGGCGCTTGTGGGTGCGAATTTCGTACTGATCTCGCGCATCTTTGTTGACGTGTGGCGAAATCAGAACGGTAAATTTTTCTTTATTCGTTGGCAGTGGAATCGGGCCTTTAACCTGAGCCCCAGTGCGCTTAGCAGTGTCTACGATCTCTTGAGTAGACTGGTCAATCAGGCGATGATCGAAGGCTTTTAGCCGAATTCTGATGCGCTGATTTTGCATCTACACAAATCTCCAAAAAATCTTTGTAAAAGAACAAGTTACTGCCAGCTTTTTTGGCCAGAAAGCTCAATAAGCCAAAAAAGGATGCGCATTGTAAGTGAGGGCCCGGCCCAAGTCAACAAGTTATATAGCTGAAAGCCTTAATATTCGGGGGCTAGAGCCGATATTGTCAAACCTATAATTGCTCCGATTTTTGGCCGCATAAAGCCACCGAAAACCGTATTTCAGCAGAATTAAATTCGGTGGGCTCCCGTCAGTTTCAATCCCGGCTGCGGCCATTGCAGATTCCAGTAAGGCCGCATAGACAAATTTGAGTGCACTTTCATCGCAATACTGGCTCGAATCGAGTTTGCGCGTACCAGATATGAGCCCCAGAGCAGCCTAGCTAGCTGAGTGACACCACCCAAATTTGGCCACGGCGCCAGGCTTTAGTTGTTTTCTTGAGACTGAGACCGAACTCAGGGCTACGCGGCATCAATCCCGGAGAACAAGCTAGCTAGATGGCCTCAATGGGACCAACTTGAGATCTTGTTGGGAATAGTGAAAAAAGCAGCCAAACCACATACACCGGGGGTTTGGTCACTGCCAGAGTGCGCTGCCTCAGCAGATCGCATTAGGGATGAGAGGCTTAATGCTGCGGAGGGTGCGGATTACAATGCGGTTGGCAGTTGGGTGACAGCAGCTGACGGGTTTTACGCTGGCTTAAAAAAGCCAGCACATCCAGAGAACGTGCTGGCTTCGAAAAACTACGTCGAAAGTTTTATTCGATGATCTTGGAAACGACCCCCGCTCCCACAGTACGACCAC
>NYWC01000069.1 GCA_002684935.1 Gammaproteobacteria bacterium | reverse complement strand
CGATTCCTGAGGCCCTGCTTCTGCCTGCATCTCCGGGCGGAGTTTTGACCCGAAGACTAACGCCTAGTCCTGTGCCTGGAGATCGCTGCGATAACGCGCGAACCAGGCCAGGATGTTATCCACCTTGGCGATCTGGTGAGAGGGGCGTCCGGCGATGCCATGGGAAGCTTCCGGCACCCGCACCATGGCCGTGTCTACCTGCTGCAGCTTCAGTGCCTGATAATACTGCTCGGACTCCGCAATGGGGGTGCGGTGATCGGCTTCGCCAGTGAGCAAAAGAGTTGGCGTGGTGACATTACCCACCAGAGACAAGGGCGAGCGCTGCCAGTAAGTATCAAAATCTTCCCAGGGCATATTCTCAAACCAGTAGCGGGTTACACCTTCCGGAATATCACTGTATAGCGCATGGCTGATCCAGTTGATCACCGGCTTGGATACCGCTGCGGCAGCGAAGCGATCCGTGTTACCCACAATCCAGGCCGTGAGCACACCGCCACCGGAACCGCCGGTGACAAACAGCTGCTCTTCATCGATGAACCCCATCTCGATGACGGCGTCTACCCCTGAAATCAGGTCATCATAGTCCTGACTAGGATAATTATGGTGGATCTCGTTGGCAAACTCGTAGCCGTAGCTGGTTGAGCCGCGGGGGTTGGTATACAGCACCACGTAGCCCGCCGCCGCATAGAGCTGGACCTCGGTGGAGAAGTAAGGCCCATAGGCGGTGAAGGGCCCACCGTGAATTTCCAGCAGCAGCGGATAGTCCTCAACCGCATCAAAGTCAGGTGGCGTCACCAGCCACCCGTATACATCGTGGTCACCCACGGAAGAACGCCAGCTGATCTCACGCACCTCGCCCAATGTTTTGTGATCCAATAGGTCAGCGTTGAGATCAGTTAATTTATTGGAGCTGCCATTGCGCCCGATAGCGACGTCTGCCGGACGCTGCGCATCTCCAGTCGAGTACGCGTAGGCACCATTGTCGGCGACCGAGTAGCTACCGCTGGTGTAGGGACGACTGATACCAACACTGCCTATATCGGATAATAAAGGAGAAACGTTGCCTTCCATATCCAGCGACGCCAGGTTGCGCTTACCGAAGTCATCATAGGAGATCAGTAGCTGTGAAGAACTGCCGGCCCAGTCCAACGAGTCTACGGAGCGATCCAGATCATCGGTGAGAACGCTGACCTCGCCACTGTTTACATCCAAAATATTGACCTGGGTGTTGTGATAACCCATGCGCTTATCGTCATAGCCAAGATAGGCGATGCGGCTGCCATCGGGTGAAAACTCCGGCGCGAAGTCAGGGCCATCACGGTTTGTTAGTTGTGACATCTCACCACTGGCCAGCTTGACCGACCACAGATCGCTATTCTGCTGGCGATATTGCCAGTCCTCGTTGCGATTGACAGAAATTACGATCTCTTCACCATCGGGGGACCAGCTCAGGCTGCCGCTATGGTTATAGTCGCCGCTAGTAATTTGTCTGGGTGTACCTCCATCTGCTGGCAGGACAAATACATGGGTGTATCCCGCGTCGAGATAGCCGCGGCCATCGGAACGATAGTTCAGCTGATTAATTACAGTAACACCTGGCGCCCAATCGGCACCTTCCGGCTTGGCTGGAGGCGTGGCCAAGGTCATGCCCTCGCCTTTCACCAGAGCAGAAAACGCGATGTGCTTACCGTCTGGCGACCAACTCAGGCCGCGGGGCGAGTTTTCCAGGTTGCTCAAAAGTGCAGTCTGGCCCGTATCCATCCAGCGCACATAAACTTCCGGGCCCCTGCCCTCAGCGCTGGACACATACGCCAGACGGGAACCATCAGGTGCCCAACGTGGGCTGGAATAGGAGTCTGCCCCGGATAATAGCGGTCGATGATTGGAACCATCGGCATCCACAATCCAGATATTGGCCCGGGTAGAGTCGCTCATGATGTCATTGGCATGACGCGCATAGACGACCTGGGATCCATCGGGTGAAATTTGCGGATCTGTGGCAATCTCCAGCTCGAATACATCGGTGTTAAGGAAAGGATTCTGGTGATCATCCGCGAAGGCGGGTGCGCATAACAAAAGGGTCAGCAGGGCCAGGCGCAACATGGGCAGTCTCCGGATAAGCAGGGGTGGATGGCGAAGCATAGGCTGAAATTCATTGGATGTCGAAGGTTTGAATTTCCGCAAGTGCAAAGCACCAGGCATGAAAAAGCCCAACGGGTGCAGCACCGGTTGGGCTCTTCAAATTCAGGCTAGCTGTGGTGAGACAGCCCAACCGGTTTGGCGACTAGTCGTCATCGGAACCACTTTCGGCTTCGACTTCCAGGCGGCGGGCGCCGGCCAACATGCCGGGCATAGCGTGATTGCCTTCGTGGCAGGCATATTCGTACATCTCACCGTCCATTTCATGGAAGCTCAGCTCTGCGGTCCAAGGCTGCACGTACAGGTTGTCGTCTTCAACCGTAAATTGATACACGATTTCAGTATCTGAGAAGCGCTCAAAGCGCTCAATGATTCGACCCTCGGCAGTGATTGGCACCGAACTTTCGGCCATTTGCTTGGGATTAATATTGACTGTTTCTACCACCAGCATGCTGTCTTCATACCAGCCAACGGAATCACCCAGCCACTGCTGCAGCACGGCAGGTCGTCGGTTCGCGCGGGCTTCCTCAGCAGAGCCATAGAGAGGAATGATCCTGGCATCGTGCGCCATCTCAACAGTGATGATCACATAATCATCGGACTGCACGATCTCATAGGTGCTGTTATATAGGGTGCCCATCATGCCAGGACCAGCGGTGTTGCCAAAACCCAGCAGGCATCGCTCAGCCAAAGGAAATATCTCTGGCCCTTCGTCGGCACCAACGCCGGTCAGGTAGCGCGCGCCATAGTTGCGCACATCCCAATCGGGCTTGGGCTGCTCCAGTCTTGGCACGCGGCCGTTTGGTGGATCAATAATATAGGAAGTGCGGTATTCACCTTTCACATAGGCCAGGGTTGAACCGGGATCGGTCCAAAATAGATTGTAGCCACGCAGACCAAAGTCCTGGGAACCTACCGGTGGTGCACCGGTCTCCGGATCAATAGCCGGGCCGCTCTCGATGTTATCCGCGGAAATTCCAGCGAGACCCATGTTGGCCACCATGGCCGCAGCTTGGTCCGCGGTTACCACCAGATCTTCAATACCACGGGGGCGAGTCAACCCAGTGCGCGAGGCATTGGTCCAGGTACCAGTCAATTCAGGGCGCTCCGCGCTCTGGGCAAAAACCACGCCTGAGCAGGCTACGGAGAGGCCGAAGATAACGGAACATAGTGACAGCTTTTTGCTGTTAATCATGACAAAACCCTCTAGATTTCAGGCAGCTACGCTGCCTTTCCCTGCCACCAGCGGCAGTCGATCTCCATTGTACTATTTCTCGCCTTGGCATTCCCCCAATTTTCGACCCTCAGCCGAAAGCTTTCGGCTCGTGTAAAGACATTGAATTACCTCAGCTTATGGCGCTACCCTGCATGGCTCAGGGATGGGTTTATCCGCGACCCTATATTTGCCCTGCTTTCCAATAATCCAATAACAATCGCGAAAAACCGGAGAATGAACATGACTAGAGTGTTGCGCTGTGTGAGCAAAATATTCCTGCTAAGCGTTGCTGCCTTGAGCGGCACTATCATTGGCTTGACCAGTGGTGTTACTCAGGCCGCCGAAGGCGAATGGATCACCCTTATCGACGGCACCAAGGGCATGGAGAATTTCAATATCGTCGGCGACGCTAACTGGAAAGCCGAAATGGCCTCAATCCGCGCCACCCAGGGCAGCGGAGCATCCTGGCTGGTGAGTAAGCAGAGCTATAGCAACTTTGAACTGCGGGTGGAGTTCTGGGCTACCCATGATGCCAACAGCGGCGTCTATATGCGCTGCCAAAATTCGGAGCGGATTACCGACCGGGATTGCTACGAAGCCAACATCTTCGATCAGCGCCCGGAAGCCGCCTATGGCACCGGCGGCATTGTCCACGTTGCACCGGTATCAGAGCCATTGCCAAAGGCCGGTGATCGCTGGAATATCTACAAGCTGATATTGGATAGTGATCATTTGATCGTGGAATTAAACGGCGAGCGAACAGTGGACGTGCGCGATAACAAGCTGGCCAGTGGCCCCTTTGCTCTGCAGTGGGCGCGCGGAGAACTCCGCTTTCGCAAGGTGCAGATCCGGGAAATCTAGTTCCTGGAGGCCTGAACCCGGGAAATCTGGGTGATGAAAATAAAGCCGGCTAATTGGCCGACGTGCTGAGCTGATCGATTAGTCTCTGCAACGCGGCAGGTGCGTCTGCTTTTCGCGCCACCAACTCCTGCAAATATCGCAGGGGCGGATCCTCGCTGCGGAATGCTGTAACGCCCAGCTGCCAATTTCCCCTGCCGGCGCCCATGCCAGACGATGATCGACGTAGCCTAGGGAAAAGCGCGGCCATGCCCGAACCATTGCCAGTCTGCTGTCACACCCGGCTAGCGAGCGCGCATCGCGACCCGTCGGTATTCGCGGTACTCCGGCACCCAGAAATTCCGCTCAATGTGGCCCAATAACTCCTCCTCGCTGGTTTGCAGGGCCCAACCTTCCGCCTGGGCAACCCTGCCGACAGCAAAGGCGATCTTCTTACTGATATCGGTGAGGGAAGTAAGCGGAGGCAGAATCCCCACAGTTGGATCCGATGATTCAGGCACCAATTCCGCGAGCGTCATGCTCGCCACCATCAGCATCTCATCGGTGATACGCGATGCCATGGCGGAGATTACGCCAAGGCCGATGCCGGGAAAGATATAGCTGTTATTGCACTGCGAAATCTCGAACTGACGACCATCGTACTCGACCGAACCAAACGGGCTTCCGGTAGCAACTATTGCCTTTCCCTGGGTCCACATCATTACCTGGGCAGGATGTGCTTCCGCCAAGCGTGAGGGATTACTTAGCGGGAATATAATTGGCATAGCGCACTGTGCATGCATGCCTTTAATAACGGTTTCAGTGAATAGGCCGGGAATGCCCGAGGCACCAATCAATGCTGTAGCTCTGGCGTTTACAACCACATCTAGCAGACCCGGATAGGGGTTGTCGCCTCTCAACTCCCAGTCTGCAATCGCCGTCTTAGACTGTATCAGCCGCTCCTGAAAATCCGTCAGGCCCGGTGCATCTTCTACCAGCAGGCCGTTCTTATCGACCATATAAATTTGGCTGCGTGCAGTTGCTTCGTCCAGGCCCTGGGTAACCATTGCAGCGATAATCAGTTCTGCGATACCACTGCCAGCGGAGCCGGCACCGACAAAAACCAGACGTTGGTCACGCAACCGCTCACCCTTCTTTTTGCAGGCTGCAAGCAGCGAACCCAGGGTAATAGCGGCGGTGCCCTGAATATCATCATTAAAACAGCACACCCGCTCACGATGGCGCTGCAGCAAGGGCATGGCATTGGGCTGGGCAAAGTCTTCAAATTGAATCATAACGCCGGGCCAGCGTGCCTGCACTGCGTCGATGAACTGGTCGATGAATGCATTATATTCGTCCTTGCCAATGCGAGGGTGACGCACCCCCATGTACATGGGATCTTCCAGCGCCTGTTGATTGTTAGTGCCAACGTCCAGCGCGACCGGCAAGGTGTAGGCCGGAGAAATACCGCCGCAGGCGGTGTACAGCGAGAGCTTGCCAATAGCGATACCCATACCACCAATGCCCTGATCGCCAAGCCCCAACACCCGCTCACCGTCGGTGACTACCACAATCTTGACCTTATCCTTGGTTACGCTGCGAAGAATTTCATCCATGTATTCACGCTCGCCATAGGAGACGAAGATACCGCGGGCGCTGCGATAGATATCCGAGAATTCCTCACAGGCATAGCCGACCGTTGGGGTGTAAATAATCGGCATCATTTCCACCAGGTGTTCAGATAGCAGGCGATAGAATAGCGTTTCGTTATTGTCCTGCACGGCACGCAGGTAGATGTGTTTGTTGATAAGCTCATCAAAACTGCTGTACTGGTGATAAGAGCGCTCCACCTGCTCATCAATACTCTCGTAAACCGGCGGCAGCAAGCCAATCAAATTGAAGTTGCGCCGCTCTTCCGACGAGAAAGCAGAGCCCTTGTTCAGCAATGGTGTTTCCAACAAAGAAGGGCCGGCGTAGGAGATATAAATTGGCTTGTTAGTAGACATTGAATTCCGATAGACAGGGTTTTCTTAAATAGTGGTATCGTATAACGGCAGTAAAGTTGGTAACGTTGACGAGAAAGCCTAGTAATTCCACCAAGTAGGACAGCGCCCCAAGCGTGGTAATCCATTTGCTGAGTATAATTTCATCTCAGACCGGTAACGTCGCGAAAATATAACGGGGATCCGCTAATATTTTTCGGAGCAGCCTCCAAAGCATTGCCCTGCGCATCTTCTACCCTTGCAAACTCGAGTGCCCGCGCTGCGACGGCCGGGCCATGGCTCCAGCACAGCAAGAGATGCTCGCCTCCAGGGCGTTTGAACTCAAACTCATAGAGGCCATGTCGCTGGTCCTTTTGCTCGGGTAAACGCGCCCGCAAAAAAATTGACTCGCCCAGGGTTAGCAGAAAATGTTGAAGCGCAAAAAAAGCTGGGCGCTCGCGCAATTCACCATCATCATTCTTATCCACAAGGCCATAGCCCCTCGCGACCAACCGCCACCAGAACACTGTATCTACCAGTCCCGAGCATAGGGCAAGTACAATATATCGAAGCATATAGTCGCTGTAGTCAACTTCATTTACCCCGTTGTCTGCCACCTCTCCCGGCTTGGCCAGTGGATACTCGAATGGGGACGTAACCGGTGAGTAAATAAAGGTACCAGAAATAGGCCAGTTCACTTCAGAAACGACGACCTTGCCATCCGGCACCTGCAGATAGCCGGCAATAGCCGACGCCAGGGCAAACTTGTCGATGGCATTAAATCCGCCCTGGGGATTCTCTGGTGCGCCGCGTCGATCAACGTATAAATGATGGGATAGCGCAGTCAGTGGCACCTGTTGGGGCCACTGCTTCATCGCAGCCAGCATGAAGGGATACTCGAAATCGATGGTGGCAGGGCCGGTGATGTCCACAGCGGGATAGCGCTGACGCAATTCGGCCAAAGGCGCATACAGGTTCTTCAATTCCTCGAAATCCCATATTCCCCATTTCACGCGATTGATCGCGTGACCGAATTCCACCGCGGCGATACATTCATGGGTAAGTTCAAGCACTTCGTGCACAAAATTTCGCCAGGCATCTGGCTCCTGCAGTGCCCGCCGGTCCTGCACCAGCGCAATCTTAACCTCGTGCCCGGTAGCAGACAGCTGCCTCACCAGATCGGCCTGCTCGTGCCAGCGCGACTGCCCTTCGTGGTGACAGAATCGCAGCAGGACAGGCGCAGCACCTAGCTTGTTCAAAAGTTCTAGTTCAATTCCCTGGGAAGCTCTATCTGGTTCCAAGGCGATGCCAAGCCTGTCCTTGAGTTTTACCGGTGCTGTGAAGGCACGTCCCTTGCTTGATCGATAGTGCTTGCGTAATGACCAGCCAGCGGCAACGGTAGCTTTGAGCAGATGCCAACTGCGTCCAAGTGGATAGAGTCGCACCCGCTCTTTACGCTCCAGCGCGGAAAAGGCCTGGTCGGACCTGTCGTCCCATATCCAGATATCACGCGGTGCTGGGAAGGCTCTCACCTCCGGATGTAGTTTCTGTTCCCCAACGAGTCGCGCTTCCCGAATGGGGTGCCGAAGCCTCCGAGTGTTGGCCCATAACCGAAATAAGCTGACATAGCGTCGATGCCAGGTGCGTAATAATTCTGGCGCAGGCGTGCCCCAGTAAATATCGAGGAACATTTGCATTATTTCTGAAGGCAAATTCAGGCGTGATAGATCCTTCCCGCGCTGACGCATACTGAGCTTAGGAAAGATTCGCCCACGATTAAGGTCGATAATTTGCGCGCGGCCCGAATCGCTTTGCTGACCATGAGGCAAGAGAATATTTTGATTGCCCAGGTCGTGATGAATGTATCCCGAATCATGCATGGCACGACATAATTCAGCGACGCGCGCGAGCATCGGCGCTAACTCACCGCATGTAGGTTCACCATTCAGGATACTGATAATCTGGTCGTGAAAGCTGGTTACCTGTTCTTCAAACAAACTGATGAAGTAACTCTCTTCCAGTCGATTGCCGCAACGTCGCTCAAGAAAGGCCACAGGGGCAGGTGTACCGACCTTATTGGTTCTTAAATGCAGTGCGACCTCGAAGGATCGCTGCGCCTTGGTTTTTCGATAGCGAATATCGACATGATCTTTCCAGCGTTTTTGTTTGCCAAAAGACTTTACCAGTACTGCAAGTCTTCCACCCTGAAAGGGCAGCATTAACCTTACATTCTGATTTCGACCACCGGCAATTAGTTCAGCATCTTGGGCTTGAAGCAAATCAGGCAACCGCGATAGTGCCTGGCTGAGTTGCTCGCAGTGGAAGGCATTAATAATCATACCTGCATATTCACCCACCACGAGTGCAGAACTGTCCTGGTCAACATTGGTAACAGAATCCCTAACAACGAATTCGTTCACGGCGCGAATAAACCTGTGTAAAAGTAGGAACGAATAAAACCGGCACTGACAGACTATATTACGCAAAATGGGCGCAGAAACCGATCAAACCTCCATCAACTCGTGCCTGGTACTGCTTAATATGCGTACAGGCAGAGCTGCAACCCTGTCAGTGCTGCAAGGGCATGAACGGCAAGCAGCAGCGCGAAGCAATTGCTCAGGCAACGCGCCGCATCAGCAGCGCACCGACCCCGGCACACAGCAAGATTGGTGTCAGCACCGCCATCAAAGGGCTGAACCCATAGATCAGGCTGACTGGCTCCATCATGCGCTGTACTGTAGTGAAGGCAAGGCCGATACTCATAGCGATAAAAATGCGATAACCCATGGTGGACTCGCGTAGGGGACCGAATACAAACGAGACCGCCA
The DNA here is from genome assembly GCA_002684935.1 of Gammaproteobacteria bacterium. Taxonomy (GTDB): domain Bacteria; phylum Pseudomonadota; class Gammaproteobacteria; order Pseudomonadales; family Pseudohongiellaceae; genus UBA9145. The sequence continues at coordinate 69,123 of NYWC01000069.1, read as the reverse complement.
GGATGACTAGTACCAGAGTGGCCAGCGGTTGCAATAACTTCTTCCAGAAGGCCAAAAAATAGACACCGCTGTCGAGACCCTCTGAGTCAAAATATTGGGCAAATTGCAACAGGCCAGAGATGGATTGTTTGTCAGGATCGACCAGAAGCACACTAAGCAGTTCAGGCGACAAATCAGCTTCCCAGTCTTCCTGCAAATAGTTACCGGTGATAATCTTCGAACCATTCATCAGGCTATGGCTGACATTAAGCAGGCGCCAGTAACCCCCCGTCCCGGTTCTTACATACTCACTCGCCTCAGCAAAGCTTGCAGAGATCAGTTCGCGCTCATCGTTTAAGGTATAGCGACTAACCCCGATAAGCTCCTCGCCGCCAGGGGCAATTGCATTGATATGAATATAATCATTGCCCACCTTGCGCCAAGTGCCAGCCTCGGAATTGATTGAAGTAGAACCACTCTGCTGAATCGCCTTATTTGAGTTGGCGACCTGTTCCAGAGGCGGCGAAACAAACTCGCCAAGCACTAATCCAATCAGCATCACCAGCAGCGTCGGCTTTAACACTGCGGCCACAATCCGCCACTTGTGTATTCCCGCAGACTGCATCACCACCAATTCATTATTGGAGGCCAGCACGCCGAGGCCAATCAAGGCACCGCCCAGAGCCGCATAGGGCAAGAGCTCATAAATACTGGTGGGCGTTGTCATAATGACATACAGCAGCGCGTTGCCTACGCTGTAATCCACACCGGACTCACCCAGCTCATCGATCAAGGAAAAAATAAGATCCAGAGACACGGTAACGCCCAGCACCACTGCTGTGGACAGCAGCACAGCAACCTGCACATGATTGCCCAATAGCTTCATGTGCCTGCTCCCAACCTCAGCTTGAGCCCTTCTGGCCCGGTCCGGAACAAAGTCACTCCAATTGCGATAAACACCAGGTGAACCCACCACAGCCCTACAGTGGGATCAAGCTCACCCTCGGCAATGCGATCACGGCAGAATTCCAGGGAGATAAAATACGCCACATAAATCAGTGCAGCCGGGAACAGTTTGTTGTATCGACCCTGTCTGGGTTTTACCCTGCTCATGGGCACTGCAATCAGAGTAATCACTGGGATCAGCAACAAGACAGAAATACGCCACTGTAGTTCTGCCTGGTGAGCAATGTCAGGAGAACCAATCAAGGCTAATGTGCTCAGCGTCGATTCTTCCAAAACCTCTTCAAATTCTTCTGGCGCCGGTAGCAAAATGGCCTGGGCATCAAACTGACCGATACTGAAATCAGCCGCACCAGGTGTCCCATCGTATTGCAGCACACTATCAAGACGCATAAACCGGGCACCTGTCTTCGCGTCAGTCTCAGGCCTGGCACTATCGGCGATGATAATTCGAGGCGGCTCACCCGAAGTTTGGCCCGATGGTGTCAGAGCCACAAATACATTCTGCAGCTCTCTTTCACCCTGACCTCCCGCGCCTACACGTTCGGTATAGGTGACCCGCGCCCCGTCTCCAAAAGCCTGGAACTGGCCGGCAACGATCAAGTCCACCTCGGTCAACTGATTCTGGCTTAGCTTCAGTTGCTCGCCGTTGCGAAGCCCTTCAGGGGCCAAATAGAGGCTGATAGCGGCGACCAGCACCATAATCATGGAGGCAACCCCAAGGGAATTGACCAGCAAACGCTTCTGGCTGAATCCCGAGCTCATAAGAATTACCATCTCGTTGTCAGCATACATGCGCCCGTAAGCGAGTATGATTGCCAGAAACAGCGCGAGCGGTATGATGACCAACAGGAATTCCGGAATACGATAAAGCATCAACAAAATTAGGATGTCTGGTGCCTTTTCGCCGGCGACAGCGTCACCCAGATATTGGATAAAACGACCGGTTAAAGCCACCACCAGCAGCACGGAAGTGACCACCGCAACAATTTGCAGAATTTGTTTTGACAGGTAACGGAAGATAATCAAGATCGGACCTGCCGCTGGAATGGATTTTATTTGTTGGTTACTGCTGTCAGTGTTTAGAGCAAACTATTAGCACAAACTAATTGGGGATTAGTTTCAGGTCAAGCGTCCAGTTCAATGCTAAGCNCTTCTCTGGCGCCATCAAAAGTGAGGCTGTAGATNCTGTCATCACGCTCGATATTGACCAAGTTAGATTGATCTGACCACACGTCCCGCAGCGCCATGTTGACAATTGTCATGCTGGCGACATTCTCCACTGCAGCCATTTCCTGATATACCCAGAGGAATTGGCCGTCAACCTCCTCTCCTATATAGTTAAGCGCCAAATCCTCACGACTGCCATCACTATAGATTGCTTCAACCGAGAAGCGATTCATTACGTAGCTACTAAAGAGCTGCCTGGATTCGCTGGATTCAACCAGCGTCTGGCGCTCGCCAAAAATAACGCCAGCGGCGTGCTCGGCATCATGAATGAAGAAGCGGTGCATGACTTCGATATTGCCGGTATTCTCATTGAAAAGAATTCGAGTGACCGCATTTTTCTGCTGGTGTGCAAGACTTCCAGGACTGGCGATCAGGCAGGCACAGATCGCCCATACCCAGAAGACTGCTGGGTGCAGCCGTCGGGCATGGGTGCTGGTGAGTGAGTTACTGTTCAGTATCCTCATCCTCTTCTTCATTTGTCTCCAATTCAGTCTTGATGTCCTGCATGATATCGCGACCAACCAGACTGCCCCCACCCTGGGACTTGAAAGACTCAATCCGCGAAGGAATGATGCGGCGGGGATAATAGTTATTCTCGATGTCCACATCTGCAGTCTCTTGCANCGGGTCAACAGTCACGCTGACAATTTCCTTCTCAGTGACTACGAGTTTCTTCACCGCTCTGGGCGAACGCCGCCAGATCTCTGCAGGAAGACGCAATTCCTCGCTGCTGCCATCGGCAAAGTCGAACTGCAGAATGATTGGCATAACCAGGCCACCATGGTTTGAGAACTCCATGATGTAGTAGCTAAGGTCTTCGGAAATCGCACGATCCAGCACTTCACGTTCCCAGTCTTCCAATCCTTCGAGAAAGCTGTTGTAGCGGTTGCGCTCAACATTGGTCACGGTGAACTGATCATTATCGTCATAAAAATCCCTGACGTCTGGATTACGCTCAACCCAGGTCAGCAGGCCTTCCGCACGATTGCGCTCGACGTAGAGGCTTGGGGGCAGAGACTTCTCAAACTCGCGCTGGCGACTAAAGTCGATATCCGGATCTTCAGTATCCATGCGCATCTGGTAAACACGGTCGAGTGAGATATCAACGTGATCCGTTGTATAGAACCAACCACGCCAGAACCAGTCTAGATCGATGCCGGACGCTTCTTCCATTGTGCGGAAGAAATCAGCTGGCGTCGGACGCTTGAAGGCCCANAGTCTGGAGTACTCCTTGAATGCGAAATCAAACAGCTCGCGCCCCATGATGGTTTCACGCAGGATGTTGATAGCTGTTGCCGGCTTGGAATAGGCATTCGGACCAAGACGCAGTACGCTGTCCGACTGGGTCATCACCGGCACCTGGTTTTGGGATGCCATATAATCGGTGATGTAGCGTGGCTCAACGCCCCAGGGAATTTCTGCATCCCATTCGCGGCCAGCCACTGAATCCAGGTAGCTGTTCAGCCCCTCATCCATCCAGGTCCACTGGCGTTCATCGGAGTTNACAATCATGGGAAAATAGAAGTGTCCAATTTCATGAATCACTACGCCGATCAGGAATCGCTTTTCCGCCAGGGAGTAAGTCCGTGAACCATCATCCTGCAACTCTGTGCGAGGCCCATTGAAGGTGATCATGGGGTATTCCATACCCCCAACGAAGCCCACGTTGACAGATTGGGCAGTGGGATAGGGATAATCGAATGAAAAACGGCTGTAAACATCCAGCGTATGAATCACTACCTCGGTAGAATAATCTGACCACAGGGAACCACCCTCTTTGGGATAGAACGACATGGCCATGACCAACTCCTGATCAGCACCCGGTTGCGTATGCCCCTTGGCATCCCAGATAAACTTGCGAGAGGAAGACCAGGCGAAATCGCGCACGTTCTCAGCGGCAAAGCGCCAAGTCGCAGTCTGGTTGCTTCCTTCAGCCTCGTTTGCCAGCGCCTCTTCCGGCGTCACGATATAAACCGGTCGTTCAGCAGTCTCTGCCGCTCTCAGCCGGTCACGCTGTTCACGAGTGAGCACGTCATTGGGGTTTTGCAGCTCACCAGTCGCAGATACAATGTGGTCTGCAGGCACCGTCATGGAAACCTCGTAGTCACCAAATTCCAGCGTGAATTCACCAGAACCAAGGAATTCCTTNTTGGTCCAGCCCTCGTAGTCTGTGTACGCCACNAGTCGAGGAAACCACTGCGCNAGTGCGAAGATATAGTTGCCGCCTTCACGCTCATCGTCCGGGAAGTGCTCATAGCCGGCACGGGGACGCAGCACATCACCGTTAACAATGTTGTATTCAAAATCTATGCGCAGATCGACCTCATCACCAGACTCCAACGGCTCGGCAAGATCGACTCGCATCAGGGTTCCCACAACGGTGTGCACCAGGGCGTTTTCACGACTGTCGGAGACAGCATTGATGCGATGCCCCAGATCAGCATCCTCCTGGTACTGAAGACCGCGCAGTTGACCAAGACTGATTCGTGCCGGATCGTTGCTGTCGGCATCCGGGCTACTGCCGTTAAAGGTGCCAGTCATTGCCGCCATAGAATCGGAGCGGAAGCGATTCTGGTCCAGCTGGAACCAGAGATAAGTNAGGGTGTCAGGAGAATTGTTGCGGTANGTAATGAGCTCCGTGGCGGAAAGGCGCTGATTGTCCTCATCCAGAGTCGCGTCTATATTGTAATCAACCTCCTGCTGCCAATACTCATGACCCGGCGCACCGCCGGCGTTGCGATAGACATTTGCCGTGGGCAATACTTCATCCAACTGGCGAAACTTGTCTTCGAATGCGCCTTTCGTTTGCTGAATACCCTGTGCCTGCAGCACACATGCCCACAGCAGTGACATGGCGATCAGGGTGATTCGATAAGTGTTAGTCATTACTGACGTTCTCCTGACTGATCGGGAAAAAGAAACGGATGATACTCTTTTTTGCGAATTGGCGCTGCGCTAAGTAAGTATCAGAACCGGATTTTCATGAAAATTTTGGCAGACAGACGCAGACTTTTAACCAACAGCCTAAGGGCATGGGACCAATGGTTAAAACACTCGGCTTCAAGCTACATTTTTCGATATGCCTGGGCCAAAATGCCGACAAGCGATTCCACAGTGTGTGCTCATGGGCACCGGCCAACTCGGTCAGGGTATCCAGCTGCATATAACCGAGCTGTTTGATAGCCGCGAGGGTGACCGACGGCCACCCAAATCCGCTGAGGGTTAGCTGTGTCTGCCGGTGCAGACACAGCAGGTAGACACGTTTGATGTCAACGTAGATGGGATTCAATTGAAGCGCCTCAAAAACCGGCGAGATATCGCATACCGATCAGCGCGATGGGCTCTGCGAGCAAAATGTGTATTGGGAGATAGAGCAGGGCGTACTCAGTAATTGATCTTGGCGGCCATCTGTTTGGCACTTAGATGACGCACATCTTTACTAGATACAATATGAATGAATATTTATGAATTATAATCCAAACGCCAGGCGGAAACGCTGATAGTTCTCAGCTGATACCAACTGTCTGCCATAGTTGAATTCGTCTTAAACAGAAATAGTCGCATTTAAAAACTGTTGTGCCAGCTTGATCGCATTAAACTTGGGCATACTCCACTTTCTGACTCGTGTCGGGTCGGGCATTTTCGAAGGTATTTCATGCGCCACCTGCTGGGGAACTTACGTGGTATTTCAGAATCCTACCCCAGCGAGATTACGACTAGATTCTTGGATTTTGGGTGTCTGCAACTTCCTAGTTCCTTTTCGATGGTCAAATGTTATGTGTTTGACTTAAGATGCGTTTATATTGAATCGTATCATGCGCAGAATACTGAAAAATTTAAATTGTAAATTTCCAATGTCGGCAGCGATGCTGGGAAAAACCCGACACTAAATCATCGCGATTGATAGGATTTTAACGAAACTACCCGCTATCATCGGTTTCTTCGAATACTAATTAGAACAACTTCCGAGAAAGGTTCACATGTCTGAAATAATTTCGCAATACGGGATGATCCTGTTAGGTTTGGCCTGCTTGTTTGGTTTCTTCATGGCCTACGGAGTCGGTGCCAATGATGTGGCCAATGCTATGGGCACTTCGGTGGGTGCGCGGGCGATTACTATCAAACAGGCAATCGTGATTGCCATGGTGTTTGAGTTCGCAGGTGCCTATCTCGCCGGGGGCGAGGTGACGTCCACCATACGTAGCGGCATTATCAATGCTGACGCTGCTGGCTTTGATACCAACCCTGAGCTGCTGGTGTACGGCATGCTTGCGTCACTGCTTGCGGCTGGGTTCTGGTTGCTGCTGGCGTCCTGGAAAGGCTGGCCTGTTTCAACGACTCACTCCATCATCGGCGCCATTATTGGATTCGCGATGGTGGGTATCTCTGTCGACTCGGTTGAGTGGGGTCAGGTCGGTTCGATTGTGGCAAGCTGGGTGGTATCACCGGTATTTTCGGGAACCATAGCCTTCTTTCTCTTCCTTAGTGTGCAGTACCTGGTGCTGGACACCGACGACCCCTTTGCTAACGGCAAGAAATACATTCCGGGCTACATCTTTCTGGTGGGTTTCGTAATCGCCATGGTGACTCTGGTAAAGGGTCTCAGACATGTGGGCCTCGATCTGAGTTTTGGCCAGTCCATATCCTATGCAGTCGTGGCGGGGTTCGTCACCATGGCTATAGGCTATTTTCTTATTCGTAATATCAAGGATGACCCGAATGAAGATGCAGAAAATCGTTTCGCAAGCCTGGAGCGTCTGTTTGGGGTGCTTATGATTTTTACCGCTTGCTCCATGGCCTTTGCCCATGGCTCCAATGATGTGGCTAACGCCATTGGTCCNCTTGCTGCGATTAATGGCGTGATTCAAAGCGGGGGTATGTTTGATACCCAATCTGCACTACCGGTGTGGATTCTGTTTCTGGGTGCCGGNGGTATTGTGATCGGTCTNGCAACCTTGGGTTACCGGGTCATTGTGACCATCGGCCGCAATATTACTGAGTTGACCCCAAGCCGAGGATTCGCTGCAGAACTGGCGGCTGCCACCACGGTGGTGATCGCCTCGGGCACAGGGATTCCTGTTTCGACTACCCACACCCTGGTAGGGGCTGTCTTGGGAGTTGGTATTGCCCGTGGTATCGGCGCCTTGAATCTGAGCATTATTGGAAAAATCTTTTTGTCCTGGATTGTGACGCTGCCTGTCGGCGCCGCGCTCTCCATTGTCTTTTTCTACCTGCTGCGCTTCATTTTCGGTTAGTATTAATAGCCAGCAGTGTTGCACAGAAAGACTGAAAATCCCTGCCAAGTCGCAGCCACGAGTGAATTTATATGTCCAGCGTAATAATTGATTTGTTGGGTAAGTCCCCAATCAAACCACTGCAGGAACACATCGAGAAGACCTACCGATGCACCCAGTTACTGGGGGATTTCCTGAAAGCGTCCTCCTCGAACAATTGGGAACAAGCCACCGAGCTGCAGGCCCAGATTGTGGATGCGGAGAATCGAGCGGATGAAATAAAACAAGCGATTCGCGCCAGTCTACCCAAATTCATGTGGATGCCGTTCGCGCGCTCTGATGTGATTGAGCTGCTGACCATTCAGGATCGCATGGCCAACAAGGCAAAAGATATTGCGGGCTTAATGCTGGGTCGAAAAATCGTTTTCCCTCCTTCCATGACCGGGTCTGTCCAACATTTGCAGGGGCTGAGTATCAATGCGGCCGCCAAAGCTAAGGATGCCATCAACGAATTGGATGAGCTGCTGGAAACCGGCTTCTCCGGCAAAGAAGTCACCGTGGTGCAGGATCTGCTGAATGAGCTGAATCTCATCGAGAGTGAAAGTGATGCCGCGCAGATTGAAATTCGGGCCCACCTGATGGAGCTGGAGAGCGGATTGCCTCCGGTTGACGTGATGTTTTTGTATCGCATTGTCGACTTGATTGGCGATATTGCAGATGTTTCCCAACGCATTGGCAATCGCCTGATTCTGCTGGCGTCCAAGTAAGCGCAAAAACAGCTGAATACGCAAGTTTGTCATATTACTGTCACATTAAGCTCTTATAGTCTCCTCTAATTCTCGCAACTCGGACGAATAGGTGAGGCTTAGATATGTTTGTTGCTACTAGACTTGGGCGATTCTCCGTACTCGTCACCCTGATGGCCTGGCTAGTCCCTGGCGTCTCCGTAGCCGCTGAGGTGGACCCCTCAATCCCGACCTACTCCCAAGTCAGTGGCGTGTCAGGCAATCTATCGAGCGTTGGCTCCGATACTTTGGCGAATTTGATGACGCTGTGGGCGGAAGAGTTCAAGCGGTTCTACCCCAATGTGAATATTCAGGTGCAGGCGGCTGGATCGTCTACTGCCCCTCCCGCTCTAACGGAACGCACTTCCAACTTCGGCCCCATGAGCCGGGAGATGAAAGACAACGAAATAGAAGCGTTTGAATCTCGCTATAGCTATAAGCCAACTGCGGTGCCAGTCGCCATCGATGCGCTGGCTGTTTTCGTCCATAAAGATAATCCCATTGAAGGCATGACACTGGAGCAAGTTGACGGAATTTTTTCCTCTAACCAGCGCTGCGGCTATGCTGAATCTATTGCCAACTGGGGCCAGTTGGCTATGCAAGGCCAGTGGGCGCGACGCGACATTCAGTTGTTTGGCCGTAATTCAGTGTCAGGCACCTATGGCTACTTCAAGGAAGTCGCCCTGTGTGACGGCGATTTCAAGAACAGCGTGAACGAACAGCCGGGCTCCGCGTCGGTGGTGCAGTCTGTCGGCACCTCAATCAATGGCATTGGCTATTCAGGTATTGGCTACCGCACTTCNAATGTACGGGCAGTGCCCATTGCTGCCGACGCGGACGGTGATTTCGTNGAAGCCACGCCAGATAACTCAGTGGCTGGACAGTACCCGCTGGCAAGATTTCTGTATGTCTATGTAAATAAAGCGCCTAATACGCCGTTGCCGCCGCTGGAAACTGAGTTTCTCAAACTGGTGCTTTCCCAAAGTGGACAGGAGGTGGTAATCAAGGATGGTTATATTCCTCTGCCGGGTCGAGTTGTCCAAGGCATGATCGAACGCCTGGGGCTTGAATAAGGAAAAAGAGTTGGAATNCCAAGCACAGAACCGTAGAGTCGACCCTCTNCGGTTNNNTGCTTTAAGTNTTCATGAAGCAGGAAAAGGGTTTGGTGCCNGATCTGGACCGAACCTTTTTTAGTGAGGGTTTCAAAATTATGACAATTNCGAAAAGTGACTGTCATAAATCGAGGAGAACACTAGGATTTGAACCCGAGAGCCANAACTAAATCTGCAATGTCGACATCAGAAAACAGGCCAGNTCCACAGCAAGAGACCCATNGCGATCAAGANGGAGAGCTGTCTGTGTTGCAGCAGGCAGCTGATCGCCTGGCGCTGCGCCGCAAGGTCAGACATATCAAGGATCAGATTGCTCACTGGACTATTTCGTTTGGTGGNATCAGCGTCATCATCACCATTCTTCTGATTTTTGCCTATCTCTTCTACGAAGTCGTGCCGCTGTTCGAATCGGCGGAGATCAACGAAGTGGCGTCTTATCNTATAGATCAGCCAGCTGATTCTTCGACTCTACACATGGCTNTAGAGGAACAGTCAGAAATCGCGATGCATCTTACCAATTCGGGTCTGGTCACATTCTTCCNGTTCNACAGTGGCGAAGTGATTCNACAGACACAGATCGAACTNCCTGCAGACGCTTCAATTTCCAGTTTCGCAATAGACACGGAAGAAAGCGGGGTGATGGCACTGGGTTTGAGCAACGGACAGGTTCAANTCGTTGCCCATGACTATGAAGTCAGTTATCGACAGTCAGACAACGCTCGTGTCATCACGCCATTGGTGAATTATCCCTTCGGTGAGGAGCCTTACGCACTGTTCGACAATGGCAACGTGATTGGTGTCGCTCTGCGTAGCCGCAGTGAAAGCCTGACTTTGGCAGGCATCAACGGGCAGGGCAGCATTCAAATGCTGGAAGCCAGCAAACAAACCAGTTTGTTCGCGGCTTTTGATGATGACGCGGACAGCAGCTTTGACATTGAATTGGCGCCTGCAATGATAAGCGCGCCGGAAGCCTCGAGTCTGCAGATAGATGGTGACAGACGTTTCTTGTTGGTGGTTTCTGACAATGGCCTGGTTCGTGTGGCCGATATTGCCACTATCATAGATGGTGAGTTCGGTGGTTTCGACATCGAGATGTTCCTAACCGAAAACGGGCTGCAACCTACCAGTATCCGATTCCTGTTGGGTGGCATCTCTCTCTTGGTGGCGGATGAATCCGGTGGCATTAGTCAGTGGTTTGTTTCGCGTCAGGGCGAGCAGGTTGAGCTTAGCAAGGTACGCACTTTTGAGCCATCCGAGTTTGCTGTTAATGCGATTACAGTAGAGCAGCGCCAGAAGAATTTTATCAGTGCAGACCTGCAGGGCACGGTTTCGATATACAACACCACNGCTAACCGCGCGGTGTTCCAGGGCGNGTTAGTCGACGGTGCCGTTNCAGCTATGGCGATCTCTCCACGGGGCGACGCGCTATTGCTGGAAACTGCTTCCGGACAATTCGTGACCTGGGATGTTCACAATGAGCATCCTGAGGTGTCGATGTCAGCCCTGTGGGAACAGGTCTGGTATGAGGGTTACGCAGAGCCTGAGTTTATCTGGCAGTCCTCTGCNGCAACCAATGAATTCGAACCAAAGTACTCATTGGTGCCGCTCNCATTCGGCACCTTGAAAGCGGCATTCTACGCCATGCTGCTGGCAGCACCTCTGGCGATCTGTGGGGCCATATTCACGGGCTACTTCATGGCGCCAACTATGCGCGGCAAGGTCAAGCCGCTGATCGAATTGATGGAAGCATTGCCGACGGTGGTGCTGGGTTTTCTTGCNGGACTGTGGCTNGCGCCTTTTGTCGAACAGAATCTGCTGGGGGTCTTTAGTATTCTCATTGTCTTGCCCCTCAGTATTCTTNCCGCCAGCCTGGGCTGGGTGTATCTCCCCAAAAATATTCGCCACGCTGTGCCCGACGGTTGGGAAGCAGCCATTCTGATTCCAGTGATCACCGTATTTGGCTTCCTGTCATTTGTAATTGCCGGGCCACTGGAAGTCTTGCTCTTTGATGGTGACCTGCGTTTTTGGATTACCAATGAGCTTGGTGTNACCTATGACCAACGCAATGCCATGGTGGTGGGTTTCGCCATGGGCTTTGCAGTCATTCCGACAGTATTTTCCATCGCGGAAGATGCCATCTTTACCGTTCCTCGACATCTGTCTTATGGTTCTCTAGCGCTAGGTGCAACACCTTGGCAGAGTCTCTGCCGAGTCGTATTGCCAACCGCGAGCCCAGGTATTTTTAGTGGACTGATGATCGGCCTGGGGCGNGCAGTGGGTGAGACCATGATTGTTTTGATGGCCACCGGCAACACGCCAATCATGGACATCAATATCTTCGAAGGCATGCGCACATTGGCGGCGAACATCGCAGTTGAAATTCCGGAATCAGAGGTCGCCAGCACGCACTATAGAATTCTGTTTCTTGCAGCGCTGGTGCTTTTTAGCTTCACCTTTGTGATTAACACGGTCGCGGAAATTGTGCGCCAGCGACTGCGAGGCAAGTACAGCACGATATGAAAAGTCGAGCGAACAAGTGGCTGCGTAAAGGAACGCCCTGGATCTGGTTTAACGCGGGTGCCGTAGCGATTTCAATTGTAATGGTGATTGGTCTGCTGCTCGTCCTCACGATACGCGGTATGAATCATTTCTGGCCGAGAGATGTACTGCAGGCAACTTACAATCCNCCGGTCGCTGCTGGAGAAAGGGCGACAACCAAGTTGCTGGGAGAGCATGTTGAAACCGAATCGGTGGGCGCCGTTCAGCTGGCTTCCTCCGGCATACCTGTAGATGAGTCCCAGGAACTTTATCGCCGTCAGTTAATGAAGTTTGGTAACNGAGACCTTACCGGAGCAGATTTTGGCTGGGTGTTGCCTGATTATCTNTCTGACATCTCTTATCCAGAAGAACTTGTGGTGTTGGAGCGACGCGAGTGGGGAAATTTTTATGGTTTTCTCTCTAGCGTGAAAGAAAGTGGTACTGACGTCNCCCTCGTGTCTAATGAAGTCGCATTNTGGCANGAGTTTACGGCTCGCCTCGAGCGCGCCCTGACGATCTNTGACGAGATCTATGACATCGAAAAGAACGATATCGGTGACATTAACTATGAGGTTGAGCGCCTGCGTCTACGTGAGCGCCGCCTCGAGCTGGACGGCAAAGTTTCCCCAGAACAAAGAGCAGACATAGATGAGACAAGGCAGCAATTGGACGNGGACTATCAAGCGCTCCAATCTGAACTTGTTGGGCTGTATGAAGAGATCGATAGAGACTCAGCGGTTTTCATCGTTGCCAATCAGCAGGAAACCGAGATTAAATTNTCCGAGGTCGTTAGGGCCTATCAGCCCAATTCCATGAATCTTTTGAATAAGCTGGGCACTTATTTCAGTAAGCTTGGTGAGTTCCTGACAGATGAGCCTCGAGAGGCCAATACTGAGGGTGGTATTTTCCCGGCGATCTTCGGCACTGTGGTTATGGTGCTGCTGATGTCGGTCTTTGTCACGCCTCTCGGCGTCATCGCTGCGGTTTATCTGCGGGAGTACGCCAAGCAAGGCTTCATCACGCGGGCAATTCGTATTGCGGTGAATAANCTCGCGGGTGTNCCTTCCATCGTTTACGGTGTGTTTGGTCTGGGCTTTTTTATTTACATCATTGGTGGAGAGATCGATCAGGCACTCTATCCCGAGGCCTTGCCCGCACCGACGTTTGGTACTCCGGGCTTACTCTGGGCCTCACTGACGTTGGCCTTATTGACTGTGCCGGTTGTTATCGTGGCGACNGAAGAAGGTTTGGCAAGAATTCCGCGTAGCGTGCGCGAAGGCAGTCTGGCACTGGGAGCAACCAAATTTGAGACAATCTGGCGAGTCGTGTTGCCCATGGCGAGCCCGGCGATGATGACTGGTCTGATCCTCGCAATTGCCAGAGCGGCAGGTGAAGTGGCACCGCTGATGTTGGTGGGTGTGGTAAAGTTGGCGCCAGCGTTACCGGTGGATGGCAACTATCCTTATGTCCATCTAGATCAAAAATTTATGCACCTCGGGTTCCACATTTACGACGTTGGTTTTCAGAGTCCGAATGTGGAAGCGGCGCGGCCGCTAGTTTTTGCCACAGCACTATTGCTGGTTGTCGTAATCGCTTTACTGAATTTTAGCGCAGTACTGCTGCGCAACCATCTCCGTGAAAAATACAAGGCACTCGATGTCTAATCGTCGAACTGGAAATAGTAAAGATGTCTAACGAACAAACTACTGCAGATCAGAGCGATCTCTCTCGGCCTTCGGTTGCTCGGTCCAGTGCTGATCTGGAAACTGCGGACATTTGTATAGAAGTCAAAAACCTGAACCTGTATTACTCTCAGGCGTCACAAGCACTGTATTCAATCAACCTGTCGATTCCCAGTAAACAGGTAACGGCGTTTATTGGTCCTAGTGGCTGCGGCAAGTCTAGCCTGTTGAGATGCTTTAACCGCATGAATGACCTGGTGGATGAATGCCGAGTCGAAGGTNAGGTTTTGCTNGATGGCGCAAACATCTATNACAAGGCGATTGACGTCGCCGACCTGCGTCGCCGAGTCGGTATGGTGTTTCAGAAGCCGAANCCTTTTCCCAAGACAATTTTCGAGAACGTNGCCTACGGTTTACGAATCCAAGGCATTAACTCGAAGCGCGTCCTCGATGAAGTGGTGGAAAATTCTCTCCGAGCTGCGGCACTGTGGGACGAAGTGAAGGATCGATTGCATGATAACGCCCTCGGCTTGTCAGGTGGTCAGCAGCAACGCCTGGTGATCGCTAGAACGATTGCGGTTGAGCCGGAAGTACTGCTCTTGGATGAGCCGGCATCAGCGCTGGACCCGATTTCAACGCTGAAGATTGAAGAGTTAATTACCGAGCTTCGAAATAATTACACCATTCTGATTGTGACCCATAACATGCAGCAGGCGGCACGAGTGTCGGACTTCGCAGCATTCATGTATATGGGCAATATGGTGGAGTATGATGCAACCGATANNATCTTCACTAACCCGGCCCANAAGCAAACGGAAGACTACATTACCGGTCGATATGGCTAAATTGAGGGNAAATAGGCGGAAATTGGCANGAAATTGAATAAAAGCCCCGGTATTCTCAGTCCATTGTNCCATCAAACAAAGGATCTAACAGTCAGGCAAATCCATGAACTTAACTATNGAAAACCATAGCCAACACATCTCTCGGCGATTTAATGCCGAGCTTGAGGAAGTGAAGAGCAGTATGCTCGAGATGGGCGGAATTGTTGAAAAGCAGTTGGGGGATTCCATCGCCGCGCTAAAGGACGCGGACAGTGGTATCGGTCGCAAAGTCATCGAAAAGGACGATTTGATCGATACCATGGAAGTCCAGATTGATGAAGTCTGCAATCTAATCCTGGCCCGGCGCCAGCCCGCTGCCAGTGACCTGCGTCTGGTAATGGCGATCATCAAAGCAATTCGAGACCTGGAAAGAATCGGCGATGAATCCTCAAAAATCGCCAGAGCTGGTGTCAAGCTAAGCAAGTATGGAGAGTTACCGATGGGAAGTGCTGAGGTCACCAGCCTCGGTGAAAGAGTAATTAGAATGGTGCATATGGCACTAGATGCCTTTGCGCGCTATGACTCCGACTTGGCCCTGCAGGTTGCCCAAGACGATGCCCGGGTAGATGACGAATACAGCTCGGCCATGCGCTCGATGATTACGCACATGATGGAAGATCCGAGCAGTATCACCAAGGTCTTGCACGTGCTCTGGGCTTTACGCGCGCTGGAGCGAATTGGTGACCATGCCAAAAATATCAGTGAGCACGTTGTTTATTTAGTGCAGGGTACTGATATCCGCCATGAAGATCTGGACAAAATCGCCAGCGAAATGAATCAGTCAGAGTAGACTTTTCCGCAGAACAGGCGGGGCCTCACCTTGCCTGACNCCAGCTGCTGCCTGAAGTTTACAGAGAGATGTCAGAAATATGTTATTACTGTCATATTGTCACGATTCTGTAATATTTCAGCACTATATTCCCTTCTAAGTTAGAACAGCAGGCTTGCCTGCCAAACCCAAAATACTGGGCNGTAACTCAGCACCTACAAACTCACCAGACTCTTCAGGAGTAAAACTATGCCTCGCAAAGTGCAAGGAATCNTCTCTCATTTGCTGAAACTAGGCTGCGCCTCGTTGGCCATTTCCAGTGCCGGCCTGCAGGCAGCAGACAAAGAACTGTTGGATGTATTACTGAGTAACGGCGCGATCGACCAGGCGCAGTACGATATGCTGCTGGACAGGGAGACGATGACCAGCGACGACATCCTGACCGGGGATGTGGTTGAGGAATCCGTCTCTGATGANAACACCATGACACAACTGGTGCANCANATCGAGGAACGACTGCCCGTCAGAGCGAGNCAGGAGAGCTCTGGTTTCAGGCTGNAAACTCAGGAAGGGGACTTTCGAACTGACCTGCAGTGGCGTGCTCAGACGCGTTTCACCACNCCTTATCGATCTGACCCTCGTCAAATCTCAGCTTTCAACGCGGACAATCAAACTAACTTTGAGGCGCGCCGACTGCGGATGAAAATCGGTGGCCATGGCTTTCAGCCTTGGTTGAGATACTACTTTGAGGTGGATCTGCAGCCTTCACGGGATGTAGATGACAGTGCATCATCGTCAAGCGCCCGCGTCATCGACTGGCGACTGGATATTGCAAAATGGGATTGGTTAAACGTTCGCGTCGGTCANTGGAAGATTGATTTGAACAGGGAACGAGTTGACTCCTCNGGTCGTCANCAGTTCGTTGAACGGTCTCTTGCGAATCGCGTATTCACCATGGACCGCCANGTCGGTATCCAGGTGCGGGGCCACTTGTTTCAGGATACNCCTGCAGACATGCGGTACTACGCCGGCGTGTTTAATGGCGAAGGTAAGAGCGTCAACAACCCGGATGACAACTTGATGTATATGGGTCGTCTGCAGTGGAACTTCTTGGGTCGTGACCTCTCATGGCGCCAGACTGATGTGGAATTCACCGAGAAGCCGACAGGCAGCCTNGCGATCGCGGGATTCACCAATACCGGCGCCTGCACTCGCTGGTCTTCATCGGGTTGTGGCAATCTGGATGGTTTCGAGCGTCCGGCAANAGCAGCGCCAGACCAATACGATATCGAGCAGGTTGTGCAGGAATTCGCNTTCAAATACCGCGGTTTCTCAGCACAGCAGGAATACCATCGTAAGCGCATCGAAGATCAGGTCACCGGTGCCAAGACCGAGCTGACCGGTGGCTATGCCCAGGCAGGTTACTTCTTTCACTATCTGATGCCGGAGTTTCCCCGGCCTCTTGAACTGGCGATGCGCTACGCTTACGTGGATGAACCAAACAGGGTAGATCCCATGTTGGAGAATAAACGGGAAGAACTGACTATAGGTGCGAACTGGTTCTTTGCCGGCCACAACAACAAGTTGACCCTGGATTATTCCTGGCTTGATATTGAGGACTCTCAGCTGTTCATGGATGAATCAGATAATCGCTTGCGATTGCAGTGGGACGTCTCGTTCTAAGCTCGGACAAGCAAATTTGGTCGTCACTTGAAAATCCCTCGGAGAGAAATGGCAAGCGGGATAGATTGCCTAAGAAACCGCTGACAGGTTAATAGCGAGGCAAGTCGGCGAAATCCAGNCCAGCGNAAACGCATTATNCCAGCAGGCCGGCCACGAGTAAGGCCTGAAGTAGCAGCAAAGCCGGTTTGTTATTTTTTGCAACGGATTNGTCNTTAAACCACGTCTTTGGCTTAGTATTTTTNATGCCTCATGGGTAGAATGCNAATTGGGCTGTGACCCGCATAACTCAACAAACTNCCCCGTAGCGGAAATAATGCATTTATTTACAGCGGCTTACCCTTCCCCGGAAGTGCCCTGGAACAGTTCATGATGGGCACATCCATCGCCAAAGTTCTAATCGCCAATCGCGGTGAAATCGCCCTTCGTCTGGCGCGCGCCTGNGCCGAGGCGNAAATCCGTTCGGTTGCGGTATACACAGAACCTGACCGCTACGGACTTTTNGTCAAACGCGCAAACGAAGCTTATTCCCTGGGCAGCGACCCACTTGCCGGCTACCTTGATCCTCTACGCATAGTAAACCTNGCCGTGGAAACAGGCTGTGACGCAATTCACCCTGGCTACGGTTTTCTCTCCGAGAACCCCGAACTTGCCCGGCTCTGTGAAGAGAAAGGCATTATCTTTATTGGCCCCAATGCTGAAGTAATTAAGCGCATGGGGGACAAGACCCAGGCCCGAATGGCTATGACTGCTGCGGGTGTNCCANTAACTCCCGGATCGGAGGGTAATCTTNCCGATCTGGATGAAGCGCTCGCGGAAGCAGAACGCATCGGCTACCCGGTCATGGTAAAGGCGACGTCTGGTGGTGGCGGTCGCGGCATCCGCCGCTGCGATGATGCTGCAGACCTTNAGAAGCAGTTNCCGCGCGTAATCTCCGAAGCCACCAAGGCATTTGGCTCTGCCGAAGTGTTCATGGAAAAATTCATCGTTAACCCCAAACACATCGAAGTNCAGGTGCTGGCCGATGCNCACGGCAAGGTCATTCACCTGTTCGAGCGAGACTGTTCAATTCAGCGCCGCAACCAGAAACTCATAGAGATCGCCCCGAGTCCACAGATCAATGATACCTTGCGAAATCGGCTGGGCGAACTTGCTGTAAAGGCTGCTGCGGCTGTGGGTTACGTTAGCGCCGGCACTGTGGAATTTCTTTTAGCCGGGGACGATGTGTATTTCATGGAAATGAATACCCGCATCCAGGTGGAGCACACGATCACCGAGCAGATCACTGGCATCGATATCGTGCAGGAACAGCTTCGTATCGCGGCGGGAGAAGCACTTGGCTATGGCCAGGAAGACGTAAGNTATCGAGGCTTCGCCATGCAGCTGCGTATCAATGCTGAAGATCCCAAGAATGACTTTCTACCNAGCTTTGGACGCATCACCCATTATTACGCTCCGGGTGGGCCTGGCGTACGAGTCGATACCGCCATCTACACGGGTTATGAAATTCCGCCATATTTCGACTCCATGTGCTTAAAGCTTGTAGTTTGGGCGCTGAGCTGGGAGCAGGTGGTCAGTCGCGCCCAGCGCGCCATTGATGACATGCGCTTACACGGCATTCGCACTACTGCGAACTACTATCAACAAATTCTCAAACATCCGGATTTTCGCAACAAGGAATTCGACACCAGCTTTGTCGCTTGCCACCCTGAGTTATCTCGCTATTCAGACAAGCGACATCCCAGTGACGTGGCGCTAGCGCTATCTGCAGCAATCGCCGCCTACGCTGGCTGGTAAGAATCCAAGGACAAAACTAATGAGTGACACCCGCCGAATTGAAGTGACCGAGGTGATTTTGCGAGACGCACATCAGTCGCTCATCGCCACACGTATGCGCACGGAAGATATGCTGCCAATCTGCGAGAAACTGGATGCGATGGGCTTTTGGTCCCTGGAAGTGTGGGGTGGCGCCACCTTCGATGCCTGTATTCGATTCCTCAAGGAAGACCCCTGGGTGCGGTTACAGCAACTGCGCCAGGCGCTTCCCAACACCCGACTGCAGATGCTGCTGCGCGGACAAAACCTGTTGGGCTATCGCCACTACGCTGATGATGTGGTCGCTGCCTTTGTTGAGAAGTCCGCAGAGAACGGCATCGATGTGTTCCGTGTATTCGACGCACTTAATGACCTGCGCAATATCGAAACTGCGATGAAAGCAGTCAAGCGCAGCGGCAAATATGCCCAGGGCACTATCTGTTTTACCACCAGTCCGGTCCACACAACNGATCTGTTTGTAGAGCAGGCCCGGCAACTGCAGAACATGGGCGCCGACTCCATTGCCATCAAAGATATGGCGGGCCTTTTAACTCCTTACGGTACTTATGANCTGGTCAAGGCAATCAAGGACAATGTGCCTTTGCCACTTTCGATTCATAGCCATGCCACTTCCGGGCTCGCGCCGCTATGCCAAATGAAAGCCATNGAGGCCGGGGTAGATCGCATCGACACCGCAATCTCTTCTTTTGCCGGTGGCACTTCCCATCCCGCAACTGAATTTCAGATCGCTGCACTGCAGGGTACAGCATACGACACCGGGCTCGCGCTCGATCCCTTAATGGAGATCAGCGATTATTTCCGTGAGGTTCGAAAAAAGTACCACCAGTTTGAAAGTGAATTCACCCGCGAGGACATTTCAGTACAAGTCAATCAGGTACCGGGCGGCATGATGTCTAACCTNGCAAACCAGCTAAAGGATCAAAATGCCCTGGATCGCATTCGGGACGTATTCGACGAAATCCCGCGGGTCAGGAAAGATCTTGGTTATCCTCCACTGGTCACACCCACCTCGCAGATTGTCGGAACTCAGGCGGTCTACAACGTGTTGGCTGGTGAGCGCTACAAGACCACAACCAATGAAGTGAAACGTTATTTACAGGGTGGCTATGGCCAACCCCCAGCTGCTGTGAACGAAGCGGTTCGCAAGCAGGCTATTGGCAACGATAGCTACAGCGAGGAACGCCCGGCCGATGCTTTGGCGCCCGAGATGGATAAGCTGCGCCAGGATATCGGTGATTTGGCCGAGTCTGCAGAAGACGTGCTGACTTTCGCCATGTTTCCTGATCTGGGCCGAGAGTATTTNGAGCAGCGGCGCGCAGGTACTCTGCAGCCCGAACCCTTATTGCCATTGCCTATCGATGCCGGCGGCCGANCTTCGAGCACTACCGCAACGGAATTTAAAGTGGATGTCCACGGCGAAACCTATGAAGTTGCCATCACTGGTGTGGGTGATTCCGGCGGTGGCCGCCGAAAACTCTATGTCTCATTGGACGGCATGCCGGAAGAAGTCATCTTCGAGCCCCTGAATGAATACGTGGCTGAAGATGAAGGCAAGCGCAAACAGGCTAGTGAACCTGGGCACGTGACTGCCGCGATGCCGGGCAATGTGGTTGAAGTACTGGTCAATGAAGGAGACCTGATTGAAGCAGGTCAGGCGGTGCTGGTGACCGAAGCCATGAAGATGGAGTCTGAAATCAATGCCAATATTGCTGGCAAGGTGGCATTGGTTAACGTTGCCAAAGGCGATCGCGTCACGCCAGGTGATGTACTCATGGAAATCAAATAGCTCTTAAAAGTCCTCGCCGATGAACGAAAAAAGCCCGCTACTTAGCGGGCTTTTTTCGTTTGCGCAACCGATCAAGGCCGCGACTTACCCTTTCAGCAAGAGCTTGGGGTTAGCGCTTTTCATATTTGGTAAAAGCACCACCTGCCCAGCTCAGTGAGTTGGGACCCTCGGCTGCATAAACGTTGCCATCACCATCCACCGCGACTCCCTCGCCGGCTGTGCCCTGGCCAACCCTGTCAGGCCTATCGAAAGGCTGGATAAAACCAACAATCACATCTTCATCAACCGGGCCGATGCGGACGCCATTGCGCCATCCCACATGGTTAGTCGGGCTGGATTCTGAATCAATGGCGTACACCATGCCGTCGTCCGTAATAAACAGACCGCTGATGCGTCCATAGGCATAGCGTGAATCCAGGTAGTTACCTTGCTGGTCAAAAATTTCGATACGATGGTTACCGCGATCCGCAACCCAAAGTCTGCCGTAAGCATCGAATTCCATGGCGTGCGGCGTACGGAATTCGCCGTGGCGCACGCCGATCTCGCCCCACTGCTTAATAAAAGTACCGTCCGGCNCAAATTTCATTATGCGGGCGGTATTGCCGGCAGCGCGGCCGTCCTCCATGGCCTGATTGCTGGTCATGCCCTGACCATTGTGNCCNTCAGACACATAGATGCTGCCATCTGGTCCGACAATCACATCATTTGGTTGGTTGAAAGTATCTGGTCCANTCCCGGTTTGACCGGGAGTTCCGAGACTCATCAATAACACGCCATCGGCACTGAACTGATGGACCTGGTGGCCCTTGCTACCATCGGCACTGGCGGCAAAATCCGTGACCCACACTGTGCCATCGGCAGCGGCGTGGATCCCGTGAGGGGTCTGCATGAGGCCACCGCCAAAGTTCGCCATAACCTCACCGGAGTAACGATCAAATTTGAAAATAGGATTTACCGGGTTCGTGTCGCAGTTGATCGGCGCACCGCCACCGAAACTGCTGGCGCCACAGCGCTCATAGGCCCAGATATGCCCATCATTCGGATCAATATCGATACCGGCAGTCGAGCCCCAGTTGCGGCCAGCTGGGAGGTCTCCCCAGTTTGGAATGACAACAGGGTTCGGATTGGGCAATCCCTCACCGGTGATGAAATCGGTATCGTCAGAGATGGCGCCGNTGGATGCAGCGAGCGCAGCACAGACTGACAAAGATNTGAGAAGAACACNGGATGACGGCATGTCAGTACCTCCTTATTGTTGAACTACAACCAAGTCTACAACAGCCTCGCGGNCCTCACACCTCTTATTCTCTGCTTTCTGAGATATACAGGCTGCACTTGCAGGGCCACGCAAGACCTGCGCTTGACTCAGGGTTAGAATAGCGTCGTTCACCCGCAACAACATTTAGATCAAGGAGCAACGCAATGATATATAGTCTGGGAGGGGACGCAGTCGAAATAACCGGGAAAGACTATTTCGTCGCGGATAACGCCACTGTTGTTGGTAAGGTCCGCCTAGAAAACAATGCCAGCGTCTGGTTCAACGCCGTGATCCGCGGCGATAACGACCTCATCAGCGTCGGCGAAAACTC
Organism: Gammaproteobacteria bacterium; assembly: GCA_002684935.1. Lineage (GTDB taxonomy): Bacteria > Pseudomonadota > Gammaproteobacteria > Pseudomonadales > Pseudohongiellaceae > UBA9145. Next base: position 47,056 of record NYWC01000069.1, on the reverse strand, counting down.
CAACATNCAGGATGGCTCAGTGCTGCACACCGANCCAGGTGTCCCACTCACTATTGGCAAGAACGTCACTGTGGGCCACAAGGTCATGTTGCACGGCTGCAGTATTGGCGATAACTCACTGATAGGCATCAANTCCGTGATCCTCAACGGCGCCAAGATTGGTCAAAACTGCCTGATAGGCGCCAACAGCCTGGTTACCGAGGGTAAGGAAATACCCGATGGCTCACTGGTAATGGGTTCGCCCGCTAAAGTGATAAAGGCTCTGAGCAAGGAGCAACAGGCACGCCTGATTCTAAGCGCAGAGACTTATGTTAAAAACTTNAAGCGCTTCAAGGCAGAAATGAAGACATACCCTCGCAGCTGAATATAACCACGCTTACTCTGACTCTGGAGATTCCCCAAATGACACGCGCCTTTTTCTTATCACTGCTTACGCTTCCGCTTTTCACCTGCCGGGTCGACTATAACCTCGACATTTCACTTAGCGATGATGCTGAAAGTTTTATCTCAGCCTTAAATCCGATTCANCCCAGCAATTTCAACATCGATCAGTCAGAACTGGACAAAATCAGGCATGAGATGCAGCGGGCAGTAGATAGCGGGCATATCTCTGGAGCATTGCTATTGGTGGGAAATAGAGACGGTGCAGGCGTCCTCGAGAGCGCAGGCACCCAAACCGCAAGGGGCGAGACGCCAGTCAACAAGGACACGATATTTCGCATTTATTCCATGACCAAGCCGGTTATAAGTGTGGCTGCCATGACGCTGATTGAGGATGGCATGCTCGGGCTGGATGATCCCGTGAGTGACTACATTCCCGGATTTGCGGATCTCCAGGTCATAGACGGTGAAACCGGCACCAGCAGCCCTGCCGAAAATATCATGACAATTGGCCATCTTCTCATGCATCAGTCCGGCATTGTGCAGCAGCCATTTGCCATGAACACACCGCTGGGCCCAATATACCGCGACAGCTTTCCTGATGTACTAACGAGACCAGATCAGAATACCGTTGATGCTAACTTCATGGAGGCTTTCAATGCCATCACCGCCCAGGAATTGGCAACTCGTATCGGACGCCTGCCGGTTCTGTTTGAGCCCGGGACTGCCTGGCATTATGGCCACTCCACCGATGTATTGGGGGCTGTACTGGAAATCGCTACTGGAGAGACACTGGATCTAGTCTTACGGGAGCGTATCTTCGATCCGCTGGGAATGCGCGATACTAGCTTCTGGGTGGCGCAGCCCGACGCCTTCCGCATTGCCGAACCCATCTATGGCCCCATGACCGACAACACAAAACCAAGAGCCATGCTGGCAGGTGGCCACGGACTCAATTCCACAACCGAGGACTATGCCAGATTCGCACTCATGCTCCTGAATNGCGGCAGTTTCAGGGGGGANCGTATCCTGTCAGAATCGACCCTGAACATGATGCGCGAAGGNACCCTCGGACCAGACGTNTCTCGCGAATATTTCTTCTATGGNGACGCCGGNGACTGGGGCCTAGGATTTCACCTGCAGCCTAGCAGCGATGATCCTGACGGCCCCCACAATTTTGGGTGGCGCGGAATCGGCGGCACCATCTTTGTAGTGGACGAGGANAATGATTTCTACCTCGTATACATGGTGCAAAAATGGGGTGGCCCCACCGGCACGCCATTCGATAACACCTNCGCCANNCAGATGGTGTATGAAGCCATNCGGAACTAAACNCTTGACAGAATTNACTTACAAAACAATTGCCACGCTGCGCGGCCCCTATAAGCAGAAGTTCGCCATCCCNAGGCAACCCAACCTGGTNCCAGANGCCANGGGCGAATTGGTTTTTGAGAAGGAATTTGCTGATGCAAATGGTTTGCGNGCACTGGACCANTTTTCCCACTTGTGGCTGATATGGCATTTTCACGAAACCAGCGCGCAANGCTGGTCGCCTTTGGTACATCCACCGCGACTGGGAGGTAAAGAAAAAGTCGGCGTGTTTGCCAGCCGCTCTCCCTTTCGTCCCAATTCCATCGGTCTGTCAGTGGTCCGTAATCTGGGAAGCGCGGAAGTAGACGGCAAGCTTGCTCTGCGAGTAGGCGGTATCGACATTGTGGATGAAACCCCAATCCTCGATATCAAACCGTATGTAACCTACGCCGATTCGATTGCCGACGCGGAATCAGGATTTGCCAATGAACAGCCCGGTAGCCAACGGACAATCTCATTTTCAGCTTCAGCCATGCAGGACCTGACTGCGTCTGCTGCCGACTATCCCCGACTGCGGGACTTTATTGTTGCGGTGCTGCAGCAGGATCCCAGACCTGCCTGGCGCGTGCAGGCTAATGATGACAAGCAATACGGCATGACCCTCTATGACTTCAATATCAAATGGCAATTTTCGGGAGACAAGATTGAAGTCAAAGCGATTACATCAAGCGATGACGACGACGATCCCGAATTCTGATAACTGGTCATTGACATCAGTCTCTCGCGCTGTGCAGCTCAGACTACCCCGGCGCTCTTCAGCTGGCTTATTTGCTCCGTAGAGTAGCCCAAGCCAGTCAATATGCTATCGGTGTGCTGCCCCAAGTCTGGGACTGCCGAAATTGCGGGGTCATAAGAATTATTGTGGCCCGGTGGTTGCAATGCACTGACCGGCCCTGCTGGTGAATCAACCTCTATGTATCTTTTGAGTGCGCGTAACTGGGGATGGTCCCAAACTGCGGCCATATCATTGGCATTAGCGTTGGCAATTTGTGCAGCGTCCAAGCGCTTAACAATCTCCACTGCACTCCATTTATCAAACTGTTGCTGAATCAGAGCCTGTAATTGCTCACGGCTTTCACTCCGCGCCGAGTTGCTGGCAAAACGCTGATCCGACGTGAGACTCTCGTTATCAAGCACGTCCCGACAGAAACTCACCCACTCCCGATGGTTTTGAATCCCAAGCATCAGCAACTTATCGTCACCAGATCGAAACACCCCATAAGGATAGATACTGGCGTGATCCGCTCCACTGCGAACCGGCGCAGTGCCACCCTCATACGCGTAGTAGAGCGGGAATCCCATCCACTCAACCATGGCTTCCAGCATCGAGATATCAATACAGCTGCCCAAACCGCTGCGCTGGCGCTGCAGCAGGGCCGCCAGGATCGCGCTATGCGCCTGCATGCCAGCAGCGATGTCAGCAATTGAGATACCGCTCTTCACAGGCTGGTCCGGAGTGCCCGTGACCGAGAGAAAACCAGCCTCTGCCTGAACCAACAGGTCGTAGGCTTTCTTGCTGGCATAGGGTCCGGAATCGCCATAGCCGGTAATATTACAGACGATTAATCGTGGATGCGTTTCATGCAAGTCGGTGAAACTCAGCCCCATGCGAGCAGCCGCATTTGGCGCCAGGTTCTGCACAAGCACGTCAGCATCCGCAAGCAGTCGGCCTAACACCTTTGTTGCTTCATCCTGCTTGAGATCGAGCGTCAGGCTTTCTTTGGAACGATTGGTCCAGACAAAGTGTGAGCTCAAGTTATTTACGCGAGAATCATAGTGACGCGCAAAGTCACCCTGCCTCCGTCGTTCAATTTTGACTACGCGCGCACCCAGCTCAGCTAATTGGCGCGTGCAAAGTGGCGCGGCAATAGCGTGCTCCAAGGCTATAACCAGCAGACCATCCAGTGGAGGAGGTAAATCTGTCATAGGAATATCGCGCCAAGCATCTGTGCCGCACACCCACTCAAGTTAGCGCTCAGTTGATGATAAGAATCACAGTAATGTTGAAAGCAGTTAAATAACATTTCGCTATATCAAAAAAGGCAGCTCTATAAGCTGCCTTTTCGGGGGCCAAAGAATGCTCCTATTGCTCTGGTGTCCAGTAGTAAACTTCCCACTCTCTCAACGGTTCTGACCCATTATATAGAGGTTCATCTAGGGTTCGGCCCGATTTGGCCGCCCATTGTTCCATCATGACCAGCTGCTGTGGCCCCGTGATCTGAACTGCCTGCATCTTGTAGGTACTGTCCTCAAGGCGCAACCAGGCCTTATTGCCCCCAGCCTTGACTCGCTCGCCCCAGTAGCCGCCATCAGGTCGGGTCGCGGTAATGATGCCATTCTCTGTGGCGACCCACGACAGGTAGTTAACTAGAGAGGGAAAGCCTTCCAGCTTGAACTTCATTGGCCCTTCATGATCGTTATGGATAGTAAAATCGGCCGGCGCCTCAGACAATGTGCCACCTATAATCAACCCAGGTGTGCGACCCAGGCCCTGATTGCTCAGATACGGGGCTGTAAAGACCCAGCCAAACAGCACCAGGACAATCAATACACCTGCTGCAATAAAAATATTCTTCAAGCTAGCCATCTCGGTCTCTCCAGCAAACTGTTAGTCTTATACGGACATTATTGTGAAGCCTGCGCCTATTTTAAGCAATCAGGAATGGGATCACCATACTCGCCTGTCTCTGCGGGGATTCAGCTCATCGTCTGCCACAGTTATATTTTCTGGATTAGACTTCATGAAGCAATACTCTTATAGTTCTGCGATTCAGTTTTCAAGCCTATTTTAGACGTGCCCAGACTTCCTTCAATCTTTTACCTCAGCTGTCTGTTTGTCCTTCCCGGGCTGCTGGAACCAATTAGCGCTGAACCCATCAATCGCCTTCCGAGCACCGTATTAGATGTGATGCCGCCCTCTGCCAGGGTCGACGGCGAGATTGGTGATATGGTCTACTTAGAGCGCTCTTGTCGCGCTATCGGTGACACTAATCTGCGAGAGCGCATAATTAATGTTGCTGTACAGGAATGGGCATTCTTCGGGATGAGTGTGCTAGATCTCACGCAGACCCGGGCATCTAATCTGAATTTCCAGCCTCAGCCCTGGCGCCGGACGCTGATTGCAGCCGATGACGCGGCACGGGTTGCCGACTCGATCGCCGGCTACTGGTCATCCACACCAAACAGCACCTGGATTCTGGTGCGCCAGAATCAGTCATGGGAATCCAGCGGTGTTGGAAGCCGCTGGCGCAATCCCTGGTCCGCCGCATTCATCTCCTGGGTCATGTGCGAAAGCGGGCTGGGCGAACCATCACGCTTTCAACGTGCAATCGCCCACCATAGCTACATAGACCAGGCGATTATGGCTCGAGACGATGGCGAATCAGGCTCCGCTTACGTAGCTTACAACCCGGGCGAGAAAGAGATGGTGCCCGGCGACATGTTGTGTCGCGGTAGCAGGCCCGCCTATCGCCGTATCGAAGATCGCCGAAGTCAACTCGGCCAGGGTGCTCGCAGTCATTGCGATATCGTCGTCGCCGTAGAACAGTATAATGATCGAATCCTATTGATCGGCGGCAATGTGCGCAGCTGGATTAGATTGAAGATGCTGCCCGGGCGCGTCAACGGCGAGGGGATTTTTGAACCCGAGCCTTATAACAACCGCCAAATTTTTGCCCATCTGCAGCTGCAGGCAGCAGCAGTTCCCAGTAATGCATTAAACCAGGCGCTCACTATGCGACAGCTCAGTTGCTCCAACACTGAGATACCCGCCACCTTGTGCTAGCAGTATGGCCAAACTCTACTTTTATTACTCTTCTATGAACGCGGGAAAATCCACCGCTCTGCTGCAGTCCAGCTACAACTACCAGGAGCGGGGGATGAATACCGCGATTCTCGCGCCAGAGCTGGATGATCGTTACGGTGTAGGCAGAGTTACGTCTCGGATTGGACTGGAAGCCGAGGCCTTGAGTTTTAATCCCAAGGATGACTTGCTCACTAAGATCGCTGAGTTACATGCCAACAAGGAACTGCACTGCGTGTTGGTGGATGAGGCTCAATTCCTGACCAAGAAGCAGGTGTTTCAGCTAGGCGAGGTTACAGACAGCCTCGATATCCCGGTGCTCGCCTACGGTCTGCGCACCGATTTTCAAGGTGAGCCATTCGAAGGCAGCAAATATCTGCTAGCCTGGTCCGATAACCTAAAGGAGCTGAAAGCGATCTGTCACTGTGGCGCGAAAGCAACCATGGTAGCCAGACTGGATGGATCCGGCAATCCGGTGAAACGAGGCTCCCAGGTGCAAATTGGCGGCAATGATCGCTACGTTTCCATGTGCCGCCGGCATTTCAAGGCACTTCTGACATGAGATTGACGGTCTGGTACACCAATCATAAGCTCTCGGCCTCAACAATTCTGCCTTCAGTAGGGCCGGAAAAAACTCTCGCTCAGCCTCTCGTTTTGCGAAGAAAATCACATTCTTGACCTTAATTGGCGCTTTTTCCGGGTCAAAGCAAACCAAAAGTATGAGCCCCTTCCACTCATCATTTTCTGAGTCATCTACGCTAGATCCATAGCAGCACCACCAGCACCAACGCCAAATTTCCAATCCGCATGTGCTCGCTCTATCTGCGCAGCATCACGCAAACCGCGGCCAGTAAAAAACCATTGCCGACGTAAATCAGCACATTAACCAGTTTGAATTGAAATAGATCAGGCCAGACACCGTGCTTCAGCAAAAAACTCAGTATGGAGAGCGGTCGACCGAACAGACCGGCAAACCCAGTCCCGCTCAGTTCCAGCAACTCAGACACGCCTGGATTGGCAGAAACCTGGTTGAGTACAGCCAGGTTGGGTTAATCGTCCAACAGAAACCCACCAGTGAGACCCGGCGTGAAAACCAGTAGGGTCAGGGCTGCTGACAAGAAAACTAATACTATGGTGGGCGGTCTGGAGACAGCGCTTATTCTCTTTCCGGCGAACGCTCAGTGTATACTGTTCTGGATTATCCGTGCGATGAATCAACCAGAATTGCAAGACGACTGCCTTGGGGTACTGACCACAGCATTGAGCTTACAACAATAGAAATCGGCAACAGGCAATGAACGACCACTTACTCTTCAAACAACTCTATGATCAAACATCGGGCACCTATACCTACCTGCTGGCGGATAAGGTATCTGGGCAAGCCGTACTGATTGATTCTGTATTCGAGCAGCACAATCGAGACTACTCCCTAATTCAGGAGTTGGAGCTATCCCTCATAGCCTGTTTGGAAACCCACTGCCATGCCGACCATGTAACCGGCGCCTGGTTACTCAAACACCGAACCAACTGCCAGATAGCTGCATCCGCCGATTCCGGCATAGACCTGTTGGATATAAGCATGAGCCAGGGCGATGAAATCAGTTTCGGCAGCTTTTTCCTGAGAGTAATCGCCACTCCGGGTCACACCGACGGCTGCGTCAGCTATATGCTCAATGACCAATCCATGGTTTTCACCGGCGACACGCTGCTGATCCGTGGCTGCGGCAGAACAGATTTTCAACAGGGTTCTGCCAGCAAGTTGTATCACTCCATCAAGGAGCTTCTGTTTGCCCTGCCCGATGCCTGTAATGTGTTTCCTGCTCATGACTACGCTGGCAGAACTTCTAGCACCATTGGCGAGGAGAAACGCCACAACCCCCGCATTGGCGGTCAGGCCAACGAAACAGATTTTGTCGGATTTATGGAGAACATGAACCTGCCCCATCCCAAACAACTGGATTTTGCGGTGCCAGCTAATTTGAAGGCCGGCAAACCAGATGACGACAAACTCCCTCGGACGCCACCCTGGGCGCCGGTCACAACGACTTACAGCGGTGTTTTAGAAGTCGCGCCAGAGTGGGTGGCCGCCAGCCTCGATGCTGTGCATGTGCTGGACGTGCGTACCCAGGCAGAAATAGAGGAAGAAAACACCCAGATAGAAGGTGCCCAGCATATTCCGATTGATCAGCTGCGCGCTCGACTCGATGAGGTGCCCACCGACAAGCCAGTGATGACCATATGCCGAAGCGGCAAACGCTCCGTGCTTGCCTTCAACCTGCTACGGCAAGTCGGGCGTGACGAGATTGCCAATATTAATGGTGGCTTTCTTCGCTGGTATGCGGAGGGCCTGCCCACAAATTAGGTGCACGCAAACTTTGCCAAAGCGCCCTTCTAGGATATGGTATCTAGAAATCATGCTTTTCCGAAGGTCGACACACTGGTAACTCAGAGCCAGCACTGTGCTGCAAAACTAATACAAACAGGAACATAAGCCATGAAGATCCTGATCCGCGCCATTATCGTACTTCTCTGCCTAACCCTGATCCCGATCACTGCGGTTGCAACCGCCGCTATCAAGCAGCGCTTCGCCGATGGACCGAATCGCGTGTTCTCCGGCGGGCCTCTGATCAGCGGCACCCTGCACAGCGGCCCGGAACCTGACTGGCAATTCGTCAATTCGATTCCAACCATCGAGATGCAGTTACAGGTACCTTCGACGTCACGCCGAATCTGGACCGTTGAGCACGCGGGCAAACTCTACGTGTGGTCTGGATATATGAACTCTCAAGTAGGACGCCTCTGGAAGCAGTGGCCAGCTCAGGCCCAAGAGAACGGTAACGCCGTATTTCGCATAGACGGCATCCGCTATGAGCGCTTCCTGCAGCGCATTGACAGTGGTGAAGCGCTGGACGGCATCGCCGCGGCTATCACCGCCAAATACCCATCCCAAACTACCCGCGCCACCATCGAGAGTGGCAATGTGTGGTTGTTTGAGGCAAGACCGCGCTAAGCACAACCCATAAGCACTAAGGCGTATATCCTATGAAGGCTTTCTATTTATGTATCGCGGGCGCCATTGTTGTGATGGTGTTGGCCGTGCTGTTCGTACCAGGCGTGGATGATTTTGTCGAACAAACATTTCAGCGATATCTGGGTCGAGCGGCAAGCTAACAGCGCAGTCTCTTTTATGAGCTTTTGCCCAGCCCACTCCGCTCAATCGAAGCGGTAGCCCCAGCCTGCAAGAAGCGCTCGCTGATCCGGCAGCTGCACAAACGTTAGGAACTGCTGACAGGCCACGCAATCCTGTGCGCGAGTCAGCAAAACCGCATCCTGCCTGATGGGAGCATGCAAATTGGCAGGCACTTCCCAAGCCGAGCCTTTGCGCAAACTACCATCTAGAAAAACTTGGGACTTTGCTACGAAGCCCAGTGGCGCGTTGCCTGAATCCACAAACTGATAGGTCTGCGCAATGTTTTCGCCTAGCACGAGCCTGTCCGCTAAGGCTTCCGATAGTGCGAGACTCGCGATAGCTTCCATCGCCGCTGCGCCATAGGGCGCGACACGCGGATTAGCAATAGCGATTCGTAGCTCGGAATCATGGCTAAGAGCCCGGGTGTCGGGGACCGCAGCATGCTCATCGGCATTCCACACCACCAGCGCGCCGGTGGCGTAGGTGAAACTCGATCCAGGCACAGCCAAACCAGAAGCAAGCAATCGCTCAGGTTTATCCTGGTCGGCTGAGAAAAAAATTTGAAACGGCGCACCATTGCTAATTTGGGCAAACAGGCGGCCAGAAGAACCAAAAGCGACCTCGACCGTATGATCAGTCTGCGCTTCAAACCGCAACACCAGCTCGTTCATAGGCGCGGAGAAATTGGAAGCGGCAGCAACAAGCAGTTCATCAGCCGGCGCCGACATTGACCACAGGCAAGCAACGAGCAAAGACAATCCGATTCGATTCATGTTCCCTGACAACACTAATCTCGCAGTAGATCGCTACATATTGAATTACATAACGCTGCCTGGCAATCAAACGGTTTGCAGCAAAGTCTGCTGGATTTGCTAGAATGCTGAAGGAGAACGCGACCGATGCGAATCCTCCTGAGTGCCAAGGACGACAAAAACAGGAGCCCGCAAGCAGTCTCAGCGCCGTTCTCGCCATGCCACAGACGTTCTATCCATAACTAGCAGAACTTTCTCATGAATTTATTTAGCACCGGTATCGCCCTTCTTGTCACTATCACTACCCTCGTTGCTTCGATAGACTTCGCCCAAGCGCAGGACAAACAGCCTAATTTTATAGTCATCATGGCAGATGATTTGGGCTACGGTGACCTCGGCGTGTATGGATCGACCCTGATCAAGACCCCTCACCTTGATAGTCTGGCGCTTAATGGCGCCCGCCTAGATAGCTTCTATTCCAGCGCCAATGTATGCACTGCCGCACGCGGCGGCCTGCTCACCGGGCGCTACCCCATTCGCCTTGACCTAGTCGCGGATGTTGCTCGCCCCACCAATGAAATTCACCTCGCTTTCGAAGAAACCACTATCGCCGAGGCTCTGCAACCGCTGGGATATCGCAGCGCTCTGTTTGGCAAATGGCATCTTGGCAGTCGTCTGGAATGGTCTCCCATGGACCAGGGCTTTGATGAATTTTTTGGTGTCTTGCACAGCAACGACATGACGCCGCTGGAGCTATATCGCGGTAAGCAAATGATAGAAAACCCGGTAGATCAGACAACCCTGACCGAACGCTATACGCGCGAGGCCGTTCGCTTTATAGAAGAAAATAACGACAACCCCTTTTTCCTCTACATACCCCACTCCTTCCCACACGTCCCGCTATTTGTTTCGCCCCGTTTCGATGGGCGATCCGATGCCGGGCTTTACGGCGATGTGGTAGAAACCATTGACTGGAGCACGGGCAAAATCATCGCAGCGCTGGAACGCGAGGGGTTGAGGGATAATACCCTGATAATGTTCACCTCGGACAATGGGCCATGGTTTGAAGGCAGCGCAGGCATCTACCGAGACCGCAAAGGCAGCTCCTGGGAAGGCGGCCAGCGCGTCCCGTTCATCGCATCATGGCCCGGCACTATTCCGCCAGGAACGGTGTCCGATGAACCGGCAATGAATATTGATTTAATGCCAACCCTTCTGGAACTTGCCGGGGGCCAACGCCCCAATGATCGAACCATCGATGGCAAAAACATGATGCCACTGCTGACAGGCACCGAGAGTACACACCATCAGGCTCTGTTCTTGTTTAATAATGATCGCATCGTAGGCGTGCGCAGCGGGCGCTGGAAGCTCGTTGTAGAAACCCGCTATCGTGCAGGCCACAATAGTTTTGAACGTTCAAACTATTATGGACCGGATGGTTTGCTGTTTGACCTGCAGTCAGATCCCAGCGAGACCTATAGCTATACCAGGGAGTATCCCGAGATTGTAGAGCGACTCAAGGAATATTTGCTTAAAGCTCGCGAGGAACTAGATGCTGCTGCGCTGCCACAGATGTGGAATCGGTTATAAACTCCAGCTAAAGTGCGCATCTGTCGCAAAAAACCAGCCTGTCACTGCCTTTTTTCGCAAACTCAAGGTCTACTCGATGCCACGAATGTCCGATACAACCCGAGCCAACCAGCTCTTTTTTGCATAAAGTCTGTTTCTGCAGCAATTGCGATGTCGTGCATAAGACAAAGCCCAGCCGATCTCAAACACTTCTTTTAACTAATGCTTTCAAGTACGGTTACAACCCAGGCGAACTTGAGCTGATGAATGCAAAATTGTTGCAGTAAGAAGGAGCCTCCCAGAACCTAGGCCCATCAGTGCTCTGATCCCGGGCTGAGTCAAATTCGCTCAACGGACACATTTCGCCATTACGGAAAAAACTGCCCTCGAAGCCAAGGTTAGCGAGATAGTCAAAAACCGGTTGCACTGACCCCTTTGGTCGGTGCCTTGCTTCCACCTCGAGCAGGACAGCTGGACGATCCATACGCAGCAATCGCTCCGCTCCTTGAAGTGCCTCCAGTTCATGGCCCTCAACGTCTATCTTGATCAGAGCGATGCGGCGATTGCAGCCATCGAAGTATTGATCAAGGGATACAACATCTGCTTGTTGCTCGTTAACTTTGCCCTCGATCACCTTCTCCTCGAATGTGGCGCCAGAAGAATAGCCTTTTCCTGTATGCGGCACTCGTAACTTGCGCACGCCAGATTCATGGGAAACACCGTTTGGCACAACTTCAACGTTATCGAAACCTATTTTTACCAGCGCCGCCCCTATACTCGCTGCCAATTTGACTTGTGGCTCGAATGCCACGACCCGCCCCTCCGCACCAACAGCGCGCCGAAACCACCAGGCATAAGCACCTCGGTGTGCGCCAACGTCAACTGCCAGGTCACCCGCCGAGAGCTGCTCACAGGCCCACGCAATCTCATGGCGATCTCGCCCCTCACCTAATTTTCGAGCATGTCTCAGGAACCTCCGGGTCATTAACATAATAAGCGGCTGCCAGGTACCCGGCAGCTCCTCTAGGTTCATCCAACTACAGTCGGACGAAGTAGTTTCTCCTACGCAACCAACTTGGCAGTTAAGGTGCCAGCAAAGGCTTTGTTAATAGAGCTTAATGTAAAAATCGTGTCTCTGGTTGCTGGGGTAACTTGATTAACACCAAGTCCACCATGGTGAAACAACCTAACGAGTTGGCCATCGTGGACTACTGCAAGATGCGGCCCGAGGATAAACTCATCATCTACCTTATTGCAGGAGAGCGTCTCAACGCTATCGCTGTGCGCCGCAACAGAACAAACCACTGTACTAAGCAGGCTTGAGATAAAAACTACCAAAGATGCAGTATTTTCAACGTGTTGACACATGAACAGCACGCTTTGCTATCCTGGCTAAACAATGGGGTAAAGGGGCAGTCAATTAATTCACGTAAGTTTGCGTCTCATCTTTGAAGGCAATCATCACAAGCGCCGCTGTCAGCAAAGCAATTATTGCCAGCGTAAACCACATGCCGGCAAAGTTCGTGACTACGCCAGCCTCCCCAAACACATTGCCGAGTATGCCGAGAGTGGGCCCGGCTATCATCGGTCCCACGCCAAGAATGATGATACCGAATACGGTCTGTGCCGAATTACGAATATCTGCATCAGCAATACGGTCCACGTACATGAAGGCAGACGCAAAGAAACAGGCATAACACAGGCCGTGGAGTATCTGGCTAAAAACCCCAATCATTAGTGGAGTCGTCCAGACAAACTGACCTGCTGCATCCACCGATGGCCCGGATGCTTCCTGCAGGCTTATCAGCCCCCAGATTGCGTAGCGCGCAAAGTAGGCAAGCGCGCCTAAAGTAATTGTCCATTTGAAGCCAAGGCGCAACAACAACCCACCGAGGATGGCGAGAAACCCAATCTCAGCGAACTGACCTACGGTCATGGCCGGCGCAATATAGGTAACCAACATCCCCAACTGGTTTTCAAAAAACGGGCCGGTCTGCATGAAGTAAATCTGATGGATTACCGCAATTGGTAAGCTGGCGGCCACCAGCACAGCAAACGACCTGTGTGAAAAGAGTCCGAAGGCTTTCTTGAAGGCAAGCTTCTCAACACTGTCCTTCTTGGGTGGGGTGTGGGGCAATAGAAAACAAAAACCTGCGTAGATATAGGCAATGAACCCTGACACTTTCAAAGTATCCGCCAGTCTTGCGGTGACATCGGGCACTTCGGTGCCCACAAAAAACGGCGGCAAAATCTGAAACTCCAGATTGTTCTGCAGCCAGATCATGGGAAACAACCAGCTCGCAACTATCCAGCCAATAGTTCCCCAAACGCGAACCCTTGGAAACTCCTTCTCTGAGTTTTGTAGATGGGCGAAGGCCATGGAGTTGGTCAAAGAAAGCGTTGGCATATAGAGCACGCTATAAAGCGTCGCTAGCAGCAACCAGGCCGCAAATGATTCTTGAAAAGCCAAGGTAATCTTTACGGTACCGCCGAGCACCAACAGCACGGCAAGGAATTTCTCCGTGGAGAAATAGCGATCGGCAAACTGTCCCGCAATGAACGGCGCGCTAACCGCACCGATCGAGCCCGCCACACCAATGATCAAGCCTACCTGGCCCGAAGTGAATCCCAGACCCCCATTCGCGACTGGTGATTGCAGATAGGTAGCAAGCACCGGCAGCCAGATGCCCCACACAGCGTACTGGAGAAACATCATCAGACTGAGGCGACTCTTAATGAAATCCAAAGGCTTGATTCTCCATCGTTGTTTTAGGCGGTGGTAATCGCATTTCGGCAGCCCGAAGCCCAACCGAAATTAGTCGAACAAGGGGTCGATTGCAACCGAATTGGGTTTATAATCTTCTTTCACCGACCTGAGTAAATTCAGGGTAGACGTAAAAGGATAATTATCAGCATGAGAACCATCAAAGGCCCAGCGATTTTCCTGGCACAATTTGTTGGAGAAGAGTCGCCATTTAATTCACTGGAGAGTATATCTAGCTGGGCCGCAGACTGCGGTTTTAAAGGCATTCAGATCCCTAGTTGGGAGACCAGCCTGTTTGATCTGAACCTGGCTGCCGAGAGTCAGGGCTACTGCGATGAACTGCGCGGCATCTTGGCGGATCGCGATATCGAAATCACCGAACTCTCAACCCACCTGCAGGGGCAGCTGGTCGCGGTGCACCCAGCCTATGACGAGATGTTCGATGGTTTCGCGGCACCCGAAGTGCAGGGTAATCCCAAGGCACGACAGGCCTGGGCGGTAGAACAACTGCTGCTTGCCGCAAAAGCCTCCAAGAACCTTGGCTTGACTACTCACGCCAGTTTTCCTGGCGCCCTCGCATGGCCCTACTTCTATCCCTGGCCGCAGCGTCCGGCCGGTCTGGTCGAGTCCGCCTTTGATGAACTGGCCAAGCGCTGGCTGCCTATTCTGAATGCCTTCGATGACGCCGGTGTGGACATAGGTTTTGAGATTCATCCCGGTGAAGATTTACATGATGGCGTAACTTTCGAAATGTTTCTGGAGCGAGTGCACAATCACCCCCGCTGCAATATCCTGTTTGACCCTAGCCACTTGATTCTGCAGCAACTGGATTACCTTGGCTTCATGGACGCATACAAGGATCGCATCAAGCTGGCCCACATCAAGGATGCAGAATTCAATCCCACTGCAAAGCAAGGGGTCTATGGCGGTTACCAGTCCTGGGTCGACCGCGCCGGACGCTTTCGCTCCCTGGGCGATGGCCAGGTGGATTTCAAAAGCATCTTCTCCAAACTTGCGGCCAACGACTTCGATGGTTGGGCCGTGCTGGAATGGGAGTGCTGCCTCAAGCATCCCGAGCAAGGTGCTCGGGAAGGCGCGGTGTTTATCCGCGACCATATAATCCAGGTAACCGACAAAGCGTTTGATGATTTCGCTGATGCGGGCACTGATGACGCCAGCAATCGCCGCATTCTGGGACTGTCATGAAAATCAGGCTGGGCATGGTAGGTGGCGGAACCGGCGCTTTGATCGGCGATGTGCATCGTATAGCCGCGCGCTTGGACGATCGTTATGAGCTTGTTGCTGGTGCCTTTAGCAGCGATCCTATCAGGTCGAAGGAATCCGCCGCCCAGTTCGGAGTCGCCGAAGATCGCGCTTACGAAGACTTTGCCACCATGGCACAGGAAGAGCACGTTCGGGCCGACGGCATCGAAGCGGTTGCCATTGTGACGCCCAACTATCTGCATCATGCACCGGCCAGAGCCTTTCTGGAAGCGGGCATCCATGTGATATGTGACAAGCCCCTTACCACCTGTTTGCAGGATGCGCGCGAGCTTCAGGCCCTGGTCGAAGAAACCGGTCTGCTGTTCGCCGTTACATACAATTACAGTGGTTACCCTATGGTAAGACAAGCCCGGGAGATGATCGGGAATGGCGAATTGGGCGATATCAGGGTGGTGCAGGTTGAATATCCACAGGACTGGTTAAGTACCGACCTAGAAGCCAGCGGGCAGAAGCAGGCGACCTGGCGCACCGACCCCAAACTAGCGGGAGCTGGCGGTTCGCTTGGAGATATCGGTACCCACGCCTTCCACTTGATAGAGTTTGTCACCGGTCTTGAAGTCACCAGCCTGCTCGCGGACTTACACGCCTTCGTCCAAGGCAGACAACTCGATGACAATGCCCAGATGCTGCTGCGTTTCAATAATGGTGCACGGGGCTCACTCTGGGCTAGCCAAGTCGCTGTCGGTCATGAGAACGGCTTACGCATCCGCGTCTACGGAGACCATGCAAGCCTAGAATGGTTTCAAGAGCAGTCCAATCAACTCAGGTATTCGGTGTTGGGAGAAACGCCCCGAGTCATCACCCGCGGGTGCAGCGCCGCAGGCGATTCCGCCAACGCGGTAACCCGTATTCCCGGCGGTCACCCAGAGGGCTTTCTGGAAGCATTCGCCAACCTGTATCGGGACTTCGCTGATCAGATTCAGGCCCTCAAGAATCAGCAAGCGACTCCAGGCAACGCAAACCTGGTGCCCACGGTGACCGATGGACTGAAAGGCGTAGAGTTCGTCGAAAAAGCGGTTCTCTCCTCGACAAATGGTGGCGTGTGGACAAGCCTGGAATCAGAGCCCTAAGCCCTCGCCTTAAACCCTGACCTATCGCCTTGGCACGAGCTGCTATAAAGGCTTTTTCATACCTTCAAATTACGTTAGTCTCTTTGCTTCAATTGAGAGGAATACAGTGATGAGGAATACTCATAAATCCCTGCGTCGTCGCCAGCTGTTGGGCAAAGGCCTGGTGCTGGCCGCTGGCGGCATGCTGCCGCCGCTGAGCTTCGCCCAATCACGTCACGTCGAGCGCGTGGGGCTTCAGCTTTACACCCTCCGAAACGAAATGTCACAGGATTTTGAAGGCACACTGGCCAAAGTCGCAGACCTTGGTTATCGAGAGATGGAATTTGCCGGCTATTTCAATCGAAGTGCCAGGGAAGTAAGACAAGTGCTGGATGATAATGGCATGATCAGTCCCGCTGCTCATATCCAGCTGGCAGCAATACGAGCCGATTTACAGAAAGAAATCGATTTTGCCGCAGAGCTGGGGCAGCAATTCATCGTGGTGCCAATTGTTGCGAACGACGAACGCAGCCTTGACGATTTCAAACACCACGCGGAAACGCTTAACCGTGCGGGAGAAGCCTGTCGAGCCGCCGGCCTGAAGATGGGATATCACAACCATAGCTTTGAATTCCACCGCACTGGAAATCAGGTGCATTACGATGTGCTGTTGAATGAAACGGAACCTGAGCTGGTTGATTTCGAGCTGGATCTTTTCTGGATAACCAATGCCGAGGTAGATCCGTTTTCGTATTTTTCCAATCACCCGGGCCGCTTCAGCATGCTGCACGTTAAAGATATGGATAATTTAGGACGTATGGCACCTGTAGGTAATGGCACTATTAACTTTGCCGAGATTTTCGCGCAGGTAGAAACCGCAGGCTTCAAACATTACTTCGTTGAGCACGACAATCCCGGCAATGGGATTGCATCGATTGCCAGCAGCATTTATACCGTCCGCAACCTGCGGTTCTAGCTTGCAGAGGCAGCCATGAGCCCGCCAGGAGAGAACATCATGAAAACACGAAGAGAGTTCCTACAGGGCCTTATAGTCTCTGTAGGCGGCGCAACCGCACTGAGTGCCTGTAGTGGCGCCGCGACCATTGCCGCCACGGCACCGGGGCAGCGCGGCCGCTTCTATACCGGCAACGAGATAGCGCTGTTAAGTCGCATTTGTGACCTGATCATTCCGCGCACCGAGACACCTGGCGCGCTGGACGCCAACGTGCCGGGTTACCTAGATGGACTGATGACGGATTGGGCCAGCGATGAAACCCGCAGCATTCATCGTAAAGCACTGCAGCTCATTGCAGCGCGCCTGGATGCTGCCAGCGGAAATTTTCTGAGCGCCAGCGAAGAAACCGCAGTCCGCGTACTGACAGAACTGGATAGTAATGCCTTCTCCGGCGGCGGCCTCGCTGGATACCGCTCCCTCAAGGGTTACATAACCCGGGCTTACTTCGCTACCGAGGAAGGCGCGATGGAAGAGCTTAAATGGGTCGCATTACCCGGACGCTGGGACCCCAGCGTTGACATCTCGGCTGGGGACTAGGAGAAACAGTATGGCAGATTTTGATGCAATCGTAGTTGGTTCAGGGATGAGTGGCGGCATGTCCGCGAAAGAGCTCACGGAACGCGGCCTGAAAGTCCTGGTATTAGAGCGCGGTCCAGAGATCATTCCTGAACGTGATTACACGGATCAGTTAGCACCATGGCAAAGCCCTAACCTGGACAACGTGCCCCAGGATGAAATCAAACAGCATTACCCTAAACAATACGGCGGCGTCGCCTACGCCATCAAGGAGTCGACCAAGCACTTCTGGGTGAAAGACGATGAGCATCCCTACGAGGAAGCCGAAGGCACCAGCTATGACTGGCTAAGGGGTTACCATACAGCAGGCCGCTCTATCATGTGGAGTCGCCAGACCTACCGTATGGGACCCCAGGACTTTACCGCGAACAAGGAGGAAGGAGTTGGCGTTGACTGGCCAGTACGCTACGAGGAAATCGTGCCTTGGTATGAGAAGGTGGAAAAATTTATTGGCATTGCCGGCAGCGAAGAAGGTTTGAACCAGCTACCAGACAGCGTGTTCCAGCCCGCCTTTGAGCTGACGGATGCCGAGAAGTCATTCAAACAAAAGATCGAAACCACATTCAATGGTCGCAACGTGATTCCGGCACGCATCGCTCACCTCACGGATGCAACGGAAGAGCAGCGCTCTCTGGGCAGAACCAACTGCCAGTCTCGCAATCGTTGTCACCATGGTTGCACCTTCAAGGCTTACTTCTCATCATTGAATGCGACCCTGCCGGCCGCCGAGCGCACCGGCAATCTCACCATCATCCACAATGCCATAGTGCGAGGCCTGGACTATGACTTCGCTAGCAATCGTGTCAGCGGGGTGCAGGTGATTGATGCGGAGACCAATGAACGCCGGACTTATACGTCGAAGATGGTGTTTCTCAATGCCTCGGCCATCGCCTCCGCCTTGATTCTACTGCAGTCAAAATCCGAAGCATTCCCAACCGGTCTGGCCAATCGCTCAGACCAAGTCGGGCGCAACCTGATGGACCACGTCAGCGGCGCCGGCGTGGCAGGCATCATGACCGGCTTTGACGACAAGACTGTGTTTGGGCGACGTCCGAGCGGCGGCATCTATATTCCGCGCTACGCCAACGTCACCGAGAACGACAAGCCTTATAAGCGTGGCTTCGGTTTCCAGGGCGGCGCGAGTCCGCTGGGAAATGCCGGTGGCCAGATTGCGGGGATTGGGCGAGACTTCAAGGAAGCGCACAAACTTCCCGGGCCCTGGCGCTTCAGCGTATTAGCCTTCGGTGAACAGCTACCCAATCCTGACAATCGCGTGACTCTGCACGCTTCACGCAGAGACCGCTGGGGCAACCCAGTGCCGATATTTAATGTGGCCTATGGTGAGAATGAACACATCATGCAGCGAGAAGCACTAAAAGACGCCAGGGCCATGATGGAGGCGGCGGGCTGCATTAACATCACTTCCAATGACGCTGATCTTTCTAAACCGGGAAATCGCATTCATGAAATGGGCTCGGCACGCATGGGTCGTGACCCAGCGACGTCTGTGCTTAACGGCTGGTGCCAGGCACACGATGTACCCAATCTGTTTATTACTGACGGCGCATTCATGACTTCATCCGCCTGCCAGAATCCCTCATTGTCTTATATGGCATTCAGCGCCAGGGCAGCGCATTATGCGGCCGACTTAGTTGCTGAGGGCGCGCTTTAGGTAGGAAAAGAAAAAGAAGAAAAAGGGGTCAGAGTAAAAATACAGTGCTGTATTTTTACTCTGACCCGTGTTGATTTGCGTTATAGAAACCTAATTAAAGCGCGAGCGGGAAAACTTCCAGCTTCCTTATCTCCATTGGATGGCTCTCCGCCTGCACGGAAATATATCCACCAGTCACTTCGATAGCCGATCCTGAAGCAAGCAAACGCTGGGCGTCCGGGTCTTCGGGATCGAGCTGCACATCGGAATACTCAAATACGGTTTCGCCGTTGACGACATGCCGAATCATGTCACTGCCCCGCACTTCCAGTTCCATGGTGACCCATTGATCGCCATGATAGGTCTGAGATGATGAGTTGATGCAATGCACCGTAACGAGCTCGCCATCCATCACATAGTGTGTCCCGGGGGAGCAGACGTTGGCCGTATGGCGCTCGTCTTCGCCATTGCCACCCAGCATCTGCGCTTCGATGGAGGCGGGAAACTCCTGATCTAGCGTCATGGACTCAGGAGACTGGCTATGAAACATGATGCCGTTGTTACGATAGGCCCAGCCCGGCCCGTTAGTGACCTGATCTCCCACGAAGCGATATTCGACTCGCAACAAGTAATGGGAGAACGGTTCGCGATAAAAGATGTGGCCAAACTCGCTATTGAAGTCATTCCAGTTTTCATAAGAAACCTTGAACAGGCCGTCTTCCACGCGAAACGTATCAAGGTAGTTTTCACCCAGGGGATAACCAGTAAACTTCGGCACCCAATCATTAAGGTCTTCACCATTGAACAGTTGAATCCAACCTCCCTGCTGATTCGACTGTGCAATAGTCACGCTGCTTAACAGTAAGCACCATACAGTTAATCCAATTTTCATCATTGCTTACAGCTCTCTGACCCATATATTGCGAAAAGACACGACCTGACCATGATCCTGCAGTGTAAGTGGCATTTTGCCACTACAGTCCTGCTCGCGCTCCTGGGCGGAGGGAACGCAGCGGGCGCCAACCTCTGGCATCGGTGTATAGGTTGCGCCCTGCAGCTCAACATTGTTTTGCACCACGACCCCATTGTGGATAACAGTCACATAGGCAGGCGAACGCAACACGTCATTACTGCCAAACACCGGCGCCTTGCAGATAATGTCATAACTCTGCCAATTCCCTGGGGGCTTGGCTGCGTTTACCAGCGGCGGATGCTGCAGATAGATGGAGCCAGCCTGACCGTTGACATAGGTAGGGTTCTCCCAGCTATCGAGAATCTGAACCTCATAGATTGATTGCAGGAAGATGCCGCTATTGCCTCGACTCTGGCCGCTTCCCTCGATAATAGCCGTGGGGCGCCATTCCAAATGCAGCTGGATATCGCCAAAGACTTGTTTGGTTTTGATAGTTCGCGAGCCTGGCGTGACAGTCGTTACCCCATTCTCTATTCGCCAACTTGCAGGCTCTTCCGATACTGCAGTGACCCAAGCATCAAGATTATTGCCACCGAATAGAACGATCGCGTCGGATGGAGCGGCGCTCATGCCGGCACCTTCAATCTTGGCGGGCTCAGGCCCCCGCTGGCGCCAATCGACGGTTTGCGCGTAAAGGCTGGCAGTCATCATGGCCAGAACAACAGTTACGAATGCACTAGCCAAGACTTGATTCAGAAAGAATTTCATTTGCTGCGTATCAAGCAATTAAGTCCATCTCATCATTCTGTTGTGCACAACAGGACACCGAGCCGTAGATTGTGCCATAAGCTTCTCACTCCCCAGCAGTCAGGCGAGACCGAATCCCGGACGATAAGTCTTGTTCAGATAGGCGTTTGCCCCTTCATCATTGGTGAAACGCATGGCGCTGCCATCATATTCCAGCACCTTGTGTTCATTGGCCCTAATCGTCGCGATATTGCCCAGCAGCATAGTCTCGGTGAGTTTCCCAGAATAATCAAAACCTGATGTTGTGCGCTTGCTGCGATCCTTGATGGCGTCAATCCACTCTTGATAGATCCCAGGGGAGCGGGCCAGTGTTCTGGCTGGCACCGATGTAGAGGCGTGGACCGATTCCGGAATCAGCTGCGGATTGCGGCCATATACACCATGCATCAAGGTATTCTTGTCGCCCACGATGAGAACTCCCCCGTCGTTATCTCCCATCTGACGACCGTTTTCCAAGCCCTCTGGGCGCTCTGGCAGCAGCCCTCCGTCATCCCAGGTCATCTTGACTGGCGGCCTGCCGTTACTCGCCGGAAAATCGAAGTGAATCTTGGACGCGATTGGAAAGGTCTCCAGTTCGCGACCGAAACGTGAGGAGCTGGCGGTGATTTTTGTCGGCAAACCCAGATCCAAGGCCCAATATGGGTGGTCGATGATGTGGGCGCCCATGTCACCAACTACACCGGTGCCAAAATCCAGCCACCCGCGCCAGTTGAACGGATGATAGGCTCGTTCCACATAAGGACGGTGAGGCGCTGCTCCTAGCCAGAGATCCCATCCCACGCTTTCTGGAATCGGCATATTACTTTCGGGTCTCCCTATACCCTGCGGCCACACCGGGCGATTGGTCCAGCAATGAACTTCACGAATCGTGCCCAGCGCTCCGGAAGCAACCCATTCATTGATCACCCGCGCACCTTCCTCAGCGTGCCCCTGATTACCCATCTGGGATACCACGTTGTTTGCCTCTGCAGCTGATGCCAGCACGCGGCATTCATTCACGGTGTGACAAAGCGGTTTTTGGACATACACATGCTTGCCCATATTCATGGCATGCATCGCAATAGGCGCGTGCATATGATCAGGCGTACTAATCAGCACCGCATCGATCTCGGGCTCATTGTCGAGCATCACGCGGTAGTCTCGATAGGTCTTGACCTTGTCTCGAAACGCTGTGGCAAATTCCTGCTGCAGCGTGTCAGCGAGGCGGCCATCATCCATATCACAAATGGCATAGATATTTTCATGAGCAACACTCTGGATGTCGGAGCGCCCCTTACCGCCAGCGCCGACGGCCGCGATGTTCAGCTTGTCGCTGGGAGCAATGTAATTTTCACCACCGAGCACTGCCCGCGGCACAATCATGAACGCTGATGCCGCACCAGCACGCTTGATGAATCCTCGGCGTGAATCCGAGGCAATTTGGTTGGGACGGTTAGATTTCTTCTTCATGAATGGGAACCCTCTTAATAACCGTTATTCTCCGCGGGTTGCTGCTTAATATCTGCTAGCGAGCCCTTTAAGCACCTTTGAGTTAAAGCATATAGGCAATGGATTTGCTAGTCCATGAAACCATTAGTCCGGGGCAATAATTGAGAACAAAAGCCTGGGACGCTTCATTGTTTACTGGCTAATTTAATTGAGTTACTAGACTAAATTGCTAACCCTCTAGACTAGCGCCGACGCCCCCAAATGTCCATTACGCCAGCTTTTGGAATCAGCGGTTAGCCTCAGTCTCACGCTGTCATTTTACTGCCTCCAGGCGTTTTAAGAAAAAACAGGCCTCCAAGTAAGCATCATTGTCAGAAAGTCTCGCCAATGAAATACACGATTGCGCCCAGAGCAATAGCCCACAGGGCACAGGCCAGCATATCGAGAAAGGAATAGAGCCGCCGACTGAAACCACTCATGCCAATTAGAGCAGGCAATACACTGCGCACTGCGGGCACAAAGCGGCCGATGAATATAGTGGAAGGCCCATACTTGAAAATCATGGCGTCGGCCCGCGCGATCGCTTCCTTATGCCTTAGCGCGAACTGCGACGCATGCAGTTTTGGACCAACGAAGTGCCCCACATAGAAACCGATGTGATCTCCAAACAACGCGCCCGTCATGGCCAACAAACAAATTGCTTGAAGTGACGCCATCTCGTTAAAAAACAAGAGTGAAGAAACGATGACGAGAAAAGCACCAGAAATGAAAACCCCTATACCAACGCAGGCCTCAGCGAATGCCAGCATCGGCACCAGCAAAATAGCGGCATTCCTATTCTCCTCTAACAAGGGCAGAAAATAAGATTCGATGGAAACACCCTCTGGTGGAGATTAAAGTACAAGCTTTTGACTTTCTTACAGTCGATAGAGCGCGGAGTTCAGACGTACCGATCTAATTGCTCGAACTGCCAAAATTACTTGCAGTATGCAGTCGGTTGAGACTCATCAGAACTGAATTTTTAATTCCTGCATTGTCATCATGTTCAATGATTCCACCAAGGCAGTGAAGAATAGGGTCTCAGATCTAACTCATGGGTCCAGGCTGAGCGATGCTGTTGCGAGAGATGCCAGTATGTCTCAGCAACTTTTTCTGGCTGCAGCAATCCCTCCTCTGCGCCGGTAGTATCCCTAAGCTGTTGAAAACGCTCAGCCCCAAGCATCTTGCCCAGGGTATCGGGGGCGTCTACCGGTCCATCAATGATGATATGTGAGACATGAATATTATCAGGGCCATACTGCGCATTGAGTGACTGGCACAGCATGCGGCGGCCACCCATGGCCGCGGCATGGGAATGCTGACCGGCATTACCACGCACAGCCGCAGTCGACGAAGTTACTAACAGTGTTCCCTTGCCTCGTTGCTGCATCAGCGGGCATACGGTTTGTGCTGTCCGGAAAAGACCGAAGGTGCCCATGCGCCACCCCAGTTCGAATACTTTAGCCGGCGTGTCTTGTAGTGCCCTATCTCCAATCTGTGCGCCCAGATTATAGATCACGACCTCTATGGGACCCACCTCTGCTTCAACGGCTCGAATGCGCTCCTCAATAGTGTTTTCTTCCACGGCATTCAGCAGATAGCCAGAAGCTGAACCACCGCTTGACTCAATAGTTGCCACCAGTTGATCCAGACCCTGCTGGTCAGTACGGCGACAAAGCGCAGCATGGAAGCCTCCCTGGGCAAAACGTTTCGCTGCATGGCCACCTATTCCGGCACCCGCGCCAATGATTAGACAAACTGGCTGCATATTTCCGCTCCCTTATGAGACCACTAATCAGATCAGCTATTAGATCACTTTAGAGTCCGCCTTCACTGTATACGGGCGCGTCTGGATCTGTTCCCGCTCAAACTCTACTAAAACCCGAGCTCGGCTCAGGTTACTCTTTCAAGGTTATCAAATTAGCGGAATTGCCAACATATTTCTAGTTATCAGCTTAGCTGGCCGATTTATTTTAGCACCCTGCTGATAAGGAGCAATGCGGGGTGTATTTCAAATGGCCCCTGCCAAAACTCGAGCCTCTCACGCGGAACATAGCCGCAGCCACACATATTCCCCAGACCCAGAGGAGGTGAAGCGCGTTGACCCGTCAGAGGCAATCCATTCTGAAGAGATAATGGATAACATCGACGGGCATTTTCACGTAGGGGAATTTAATTCACTGGCGGCACGCTGCCACATTAAATACTGCAGGATATTGCAATTAGTTTTCGTCAAGACGAACCTGAATCGATCAAAATGCTCGAACTAATTTTTACTATCGAGAATAACCTGGCGGACAGTGGCAACTTGCTCCCACATTTCGCCATGATTATCGCCAAGCGCTAATTTAGCGCGACCAGATTGCTAGCAATTCAGGCGTTTTCTCAAAGTACTGGTTCAAAAACCAATATCGAGATCTTCACCACTAGTGCCAGCCGTCTTGAAAATCTATAACCCCTTAGATAGCCTACCTGTACTCCAGATTGTTATTTCCAAAAAACCAGTTACGCTATTGGTCGAAGTTTACTCCAGCCAGCGACCAATCTGGTAAGCAATAACCGCAGCGGTTATTATAATGGTCGAGCCTCAAAACAGCGATCTCCTGACCGACTTTCACGGCAGGCACATCGAACGCACTTGGGGTTTCGGACACCAGTAGCTTTCATGAATTTACCAACAAAGAACCAAGCCAAAAGAGATAGATAGTTATTATGTCGATACCAAAATGTATGCAAGGTCGCCTTTCAGTACCTGTAGTAGGAGCGCCTCTTTTCATTATTTCCAATCCAGACCTGGTCATTGCCCAGTGCAAGGCCGGCGTAGTCGGATCATTTCCAGCCCTGAATGCACGCCCAATTGAAGAACTGGATAAATGGCTTACCCGCATCAAAGCCGAGCTCGCGGAGCATGACGCGGCCAATCCTGAAAATCTCTCAGCACCTTTTGCGGTAAACCAGATCGTTCATAATTCTAATGACAGACTTATGCAAGATGTTGAGCTTTGTGTGAAACACGAGGTGCCAGTTATCATCACATCCTTGGGAGCGCGCCCTGAGGTATTTGAAGCAATTCACTCCTATGGTGGAATTTGCCTGCATGACGTAATCAATAATCGCTTTGCCAAAAAAGCCATAGAAAAAGGCGCCGATGGCTTGATCTGCGTGGCGGCTGGGGCTGGTGGTCATGCCGGCACACTGTCTCCCATGGCCTTTATTCAGGAGGTTAGGGAATGGTTTGATGGGCCAGTTTTGCTGTCTGGCGCAATTTCAACTGGAGATGGTGTGCTGGCGGCCCAGGCAATGGGCGCAGACCTCGCTTATCTTGGTTCTGCTTTTATCGCGACTGAGGAAGCCAATGCCGCTGAGGGCTATAAGAATGGGATCGTAGAGAATGCATCCAACAATATCGTCTATACCAACCTGTTCACCGGCGTTCACGGCAACTACCTGCGACCTTCCATCGAGGCTGCCGGACTCGATCCGGACGATTTACCTGAAAGCGACCCTTCCAACATGAATTTCGGCTCTGGCGGAAGTTCAAAACAGAAAGCCTGGAAAGATATCTGGGGCTCCGGTCAGGGTATCAATGCGGTGAAAGCGGTATTACCCGCCGGTAAATTAGTCGCACGCTTACGAACGGAATATGACGCGGCACGAGAGCGACTTAAACCTTAAGCCAAGATGAAATCACTAGCATGAAAATCTGGGTAGATGCCGATGCTTGCCCCGGCGCGATCAAGGACATTCTGTTTCGCGCCGCAGAGCGCACCGGCACACAGTTGACCCTGGTAGCCAATCAAGCGCTTCGCACTCCACCTTCCAGGTTCATTAGCGCCGTGCAGGTAGCTGCCGGTTTTGATGTGGCTGACAACGAGATCGTGAGGCTTGCGGAAGCTAACGATCTGGTTATCACCAGCGATATTCCTCTGGCTGCGGAGGTTATCGCAAAGGACGTAAACGCCCTCAGTCCACGGGGAGAAAAATTCACCAAGGGGAACATTGGCGCGCGTCTGAATATGCGGGATTTTCTGGATACGATGCGCAGCAGTGGCGAACACACAGGCGGTCCAGCCGCCTTCAGTAATGGGGACAAGAAACAGTTTGCGGATCAGCTGGACCGGATTCTAGCCAACAGCGCATAGCTTGCAGCTTACTACTCGCCTGCCTTGCTGTCTGGATGCACAATGTAGACCTGCGCCATCTTCACATCCAGAGATGCAGAAATCGCTGTGTTCTCGCCGGTTTCAGGATCGGGGTGAGCATCAGCTAAACGTCGGAGTGCCTTGTAGAGCGAGATGCCAGAGATCTGGCCGTTGCTTAAGTGATGCGTTGAATCGTTACGAATCAGCTGATAGTACCAGCTATCCACATCAGCATAGCCCGCCAGAATTCCGCCTGCCCCCTCTGAAGTCAGATCAAGTTGAAAGCGCGCATCCTTGAAGATATGAATCGAGGGAACACTCAGGTTCTGCCAGGGCATAACCATCTCCGGCATCGGCTCGGTGATTAGCACGCCATCGACAATCCTGGCATTGAACTGACGGATCAGGCTTTTCCCCCAGCGATAGTCGATGCGTTGGGTACCTCCAGCCATGACTTCCTGGCCGGTGGCGTTGGTTAGCAATCGGTCCATGCCGCGATACATATTGACCACCACGGTGTCATCATTTTCCAGACTGTCGACCTCGGAGAGTTCGATCATCATGCGATTGTATTCTTCATCCAGAATCGCCTTGTCCTGGAAGATGTATTCGACGCCATCGGGTCCGCGAAAACCAATAACGCAGCCTACCGCGCGGTAAACTTCATTGTCGATGCCGGCTGTACCATCAGGATGGGTAAAATCATTGGGACTGACTTCACCATCGAGGTTTAGCCCCCAGGACAACTCGCCTTGCACTTCATAGAATTCGAACCCATCGGATTCAGTCGTGGGGTGCCAGGTCTCAATTTCCTGGGCTAGTTGCGTCTCTTCTACCGACAGACCTTCGTGATAAGGAAACAGCTTTTCGAACTGCTCACGCGGTCCATCGTTGAAACCACGGGGGCATTCCTGCTTCGCGTCTTCGGTTTGGTAAACCGACCAGAACAAGTCTGTCATCACATAGCTAATGGTGCGGTTGCGTATGCGTGACTCGTCGGCGTGAACCGCCAAGCTGCTTAGCAGCACACCACCGCAAAGCAGCGCTGCGTACTTTGCTTGCCTGGAAAAAAAGGTGATCATCATTGCACTCATCATAGATGCCCTCGAAAGAAATCGTCGCGCAGCATAATGGCTTTGAGGCCATTGCGCTGCCCTCTCCATTCACCTGTACCGCCACCATGCAGGTCGCCAGGGCGCTTATCGCCACCAAAGGTATAGACCGGTCGATCACGGTAGGTCCAAACCCTCAAAGCACCTTTTTGATTGGGTTCAGCAAAGCGTCCTGTCATGGGGTCAATCCAGACCACGCGCCAGATCCTGCCGGTAGACCCTTCATCGGCGCCAGCGATTAGATACGGCCAGTGCTCCTGGCAGCGAACCGGGTCGCCCGCACCACACATAGCCAGGCGGTAGACCTGCGTATCATCGGGGTGATCGCAGCCAAGCTGGTCCTGCGAATCTTCACCGCAGTTGTATATATAGATAGACTTGCCGTCTGCAGTGGCCAGCGCGTTGCCAACCATTGTAGGCTGGGATTTGAAACTGGCGGGGTAAGGGTCGGCCAATTGGGTATAAACATTGTTCCAGCCGGGGATGTCAGTGCCAGTTTGTGACCAGGTGCCGGTATCCAATGCGTAGGTATATAAAGGCTTGCCCCTGAATACCCATTGCCGCACGCCCGGCGAGCGCTCAAACAGGGACCATTCACCCTGCTCGCGAGCCAGGGATGGCGCAACAACCGGCTCCCAATTAGTGAGACACGGCCCCTCGCAGGCTATGCTGTTGGCGGTGTCACCATCGAAACTGTAAACCGAAGCGCTGCGATCAGTGGCGAGCATGCGGCCATTAAAAGCACTGCGAATACTGAAGCCAGGAGGATGAAGGGATGGCGGCCCCACCGGAACGCGTTTGGCCGGCGAATCTCCACCGAAGCTACGCCGGGTTCCACCCATTACATCGCCAGGCTGGCTGTCCTTAATTGAGGTATAAAGCGGCTGCTCTTCATAGGCCCATTGCAAAGAGCCGTCACGGCGTTCAACGATAGTCCATTCGCCCACCTCTTCGGCATCAGCCGCAGCAACAACTGGATGCCACAGATCAGTGCAGCTTTTGCGCTTGTCTAATTCAGGGAGTTTGATACCCGGTGGGTATGGGCTCATCAGGCCAGCAGTCACCGTGAGCACTTCGTCATAGCAAGCTGGATTGCTGGGAGACTCGCCGCTGTAGCCGTTGCGGAGCTTATGCTGTGGCCACTTATAAATGGTCATGCCATTGGTATTCGCAAACACCGGGCCTTCAGGAGATGCCTCTACTCGAAATCCTGCCGGCATGGGAACGTCGCGGTATGCTTCGGTATACAGGCCTTCATCGGCAACTGCAGCCAAGGCTGGCAAAAGCCCGAGCACTGAAACTATTGAAAGTCGGTTGAGAACATTCACTGCTGGCTCCCTGTTTGATCAGAGCTGTGTGCGCAAACCTGGGTCAGTAGGGCCCGGGTGAGCAGGACTAAGTGACCAGGATTTCGCCGATATCGCTGGAGGTGGTGTTGCTCTTATCACCCCAGGTTTCAATATCCAGCCCCATCAATTTCTGCGCTGTATAGCCCAATCGGCAGCCCGGCGATCCCCCGCCGTCGATATGCAGGCCGGTCTTCACTCGGCCACCGGCAGTGCCAGCGCTGAACATGGGAATGCCATCGATAGCGTGAATCTTGGCAAAAGACTGGTCGGTGGTCGCGTAAATAAAGCTATTATCCAGCAGTGAGCCGTCACCTTCCTTGAAGTCGGCCAGAGCCTGCACATAATAGGCCCACTCTTCCATGGCTCGGCGGGTATACCAGGACGTGCGGGGCTGGTAACCAAGCACAGGATCTACCGCTTCTTCGTGAGTCGCGGTGTGGTGCGGCTTGTCGTAACCCGGCTGAGTGGTGGCAGAGAATGCCGAGGCATAAAACATATTGAAGACGCGGGTCTGATCACAGGCCACGGCCATCAGCATCAGATCCGTCATCATGCGGTGGCGCTTGGCAACCAGATCAGCATCCAATCCCGTGGGCAGATCCATGGGCTCCTCCAGCATAACGCAGGCCTCGAGTGGATCTGGCTTGGCCAACTGCAGATCGAAGCGTCGCTCCAGGTCTCTCAGACCCGTGAAGTACTGGTCTAGACGTCGGCGATCTTCAGCACCAAGGGATTTCTCAAGCTTTTGCGCCTCTTCCTGAACGGCGGTGAGCGCGCTCTTGCGCACCATCACTCTGGGATCCGGGGTAAAGGTAGCCGTATTCGGATCCTGGAAACCATCACCAAACAGGCGTTGATAAAAACGCAGTGGCGACCACTCCGGTGCGTTCACGGAGTTACCACCCTCGTAGCTGAAGCTGTCCCTGACATCGCCCGTGGCCGTCGCGCTTAAGCTGCGAAAACGGGTTGCATTGCCAATCTGACGAGCCACCGAGACATCAATCGTTTCACCAGGCCGGTTTTCCCGCGCAGTAGGTGCAATCCCTGAACGCAAAACCACCCAGCCTGAGTGATGGCAGAGATTCGGGGCATCGTCCTTGAATACATGGAAGTTGGTATAGAGATTGATGTGTTGCTGCACTGGCGCCAAAGCCGCAATTTCTTCGGGGAGATCAAAATTGGGTCCAGTCTTCTTGGGCACAAAGATAGACTGGCTCATACCCAGCCCCCAGGACCAGGTACCGAAGCGCTGCGGGATAGGCTTGCCGTCAGCATAGGCGGTGCCGTTCTCGTTTAGGAACAAATTAAGCAGGGGCAGGCCCACGGAAACGGCGCCTCCGTGCAGGGTACCCTTGAGAAATCGACGTCGACTTAGTTTCTGATCCAGCTTTTTCATCACTGATTCTCCACGCTGGCCAGTCGCTCAGCGCCGGCTCTTTCAGCAGGTGACTTGATTGGAAACGAATGCTCTATATTACCCGGAGTTTCCGCTGACCTCACGCTCGAAAAGGCGCCTGAGAGCGCAATATCACGCAATAAACCGGGTAACTTGTAACCATTTACAACAAAGCGGTGCTCAAACCACGCTAACGTGTCGCGATCGTGCCTAAGGGACACAGGCCCACCAGTACCATATGCATAGAGCCGATTTACCAGACAGGACGAGAGTTTAGGGTGGTTTCGCGTGGCCTCGGCGAGACCGGCAATATCTTCATAGAAAATACCGTCCAGCTCACCGGCTATCTCCAGTTCGGCGCCATTCTCAGTTTCGCGAAACCGGCCGGCCCCGTCGAAATTCTCCAGGGACAGACCCATGGGGTCGGTCACCAGATGGCAGCCCGCGCAGGAAGGGTTCAAGTTATGGGCCGCCAGACGTTCCTTGGCTGTGCGCGCGTTTTCGGCCTCTAATAGCGCGGAAAAATCAACATCGGGTGGCGGGTCCGGCACTTTCTGGCACAGGAAGGTCTCACGCAGCGCTTTGCCCCGCAGCGTGGGTGAGCTGCGCACGGAATGGGAATTCACCGCCAGGAAACTGATATGGGTTAGCAGCCCTATGCGCGGGCTGTCTTCTTCAAATTCGTAGGGTACCCAGCCTTGCCTGGTGGGGGTGTCGTAGACCGTAGCCAGCTGCATCGACATGAAAGTATTCTTGGTCGTAAACAGATCCCGGTAATCGGCTTCCCGGGTAATCAGGTGATCGATAACAGTCCGTAAGGTCTGCTCTCTCGCGTGCTCTAGCGTGGTGCCGGTAACCATGGGATAGACATTGGGGTCTTTAGCCAGGCTTTCAAATTCATCGAATGTCATCAGATCATCGAAGAAGGCGCGCATACCGTCCTCGAGACGGGCGCTGGCAAGCATGCGGTTTACCGATTCGGCAAGGCCCGCTTCGGTATGCAATTCCCCGGATTCTGCCGCCAGCAGAAGGGTATCATCCGGCGGTGCATTCCACAGCAGGAAGCTAAGCCGAGAGGCCACGGAATAACTGTCCAGACGCTCCTGCCCTAGGGCGTCAGGGTCCGGTTCTGCGCGATCCGCTATGAATACGAAATCTGGACTAATTAAGATAGCCTCTAGGGCCAGAGACAGTCCATCATAAAAGTCTTCTGTCTGCTCAGCAGCATAGTCCGCGATCTGCACCAGTTCAGCCAAACGGCTTTCTTCGAGTGGTCGACGCAGCAGTAATCGACCCGCTTCGCCCAGAAACAAACCGGCACACGATGTGTCGGCAGCTGCAATTGATTCCGGGGAACAGGGGATCAGAAAGTCACGGTGCTCTGCATCCACTACCCGGGCGGCAATCGCCGCGCCAGTTTGCTGAATCTGAGACACCTGATCGGAGGTCACGCCAACAAATGCAGTGCCTGAGGCCAGCAAACCGTCAGTGCGGTCCATCGGTGGAATCGGCGGCAACACACTATTGGCGACATCTTCGCCAAACACAGCGGCGATGGTGTTGGAATATTGTTCTCCGGTTAACAGACGCGTCCGCAGCGGTGAGGCAGCTGTTTCCGGCTCTGTAGGTTCGCTGGGCTGTTGACCACAGGCCACCAGCAGTCCGGCGAAAAGCACAAGTATCAAGCTGCCTGCGGCTTTGGTCTTGGCGAGAGCTGTTTTCATCAAATCTGCCTATTTAACCATAGTTATTCTAAGTTACCTGACCGGGTCGCCCGGTCAAGCTCTTATTGGGCAATCGCGAGCGGGAGGCGACTAGCGCTGCCGAGCCACCTGTTCTGGGGTAACAATACCGGCCGCATTTTCCCATGAGTGACGAATGAAGGTGGCGACTGCTGCAACCTCTTCGTCATCCAGGGTGTACTGATACTCTTCCATCACTTCACGCCATTTTGGCGGCAAGGGTGGCGTTGGCACTTGTGGACCATACAAAATGGCATTAATCATTGAGGCCGGGTTTTCATCCTGTACCACCAGGCTGCCCCGGTTCAATCGCGGCGCCATTTCCGAGTCACCCGCACCGGTGGGTAAGTGGCAGGTGCCACAGTGCAGGTTGTAAATAGTTCTGCCTCGCCCCATGAGCCCGGCATCAGGTTCTGCGGTGCTGCGATCCGCGACCGGTGTAAGAGACTTCAGGTAAGTTGCCATCGCATCAATATCGTCTTCTGCAAGATAGCGGGTGCTGTTAAGAATGACCTCATTCATTGGCCCAAACGACTCGAGAATCTCATTGCGCGCAGTCTTTAGGTAGCGGGCCACATCATTGTGTGACCAGAGCGCGAGACCACGATCAGAGGATGTGAGGTTTGGCGCTGACCACGCGCGGTATTCGCCGCTGCTAACCAGATCCATATACTCACCGCCGCTCATGTGGGCATCCAACTGCGCAGCGCCAAAGGCATTACGCGGCGTGTGGCAAGCGCTGCAATGGGCCAGGGCTTCTATCAGGTAGGCGCCGCGATTCCATTCTGCAGACTGATCAGGTTCCGACTCGAAGGCTCCAGCATCAAAATAGGGTACTTTCCAGAATGCCACTAGCGAGCGCAGATTATAAGGAAATTCCAGCTCGTTTTGCAGTGGCGGCTGATTTACTGGCTCGATGGATTGCAGGTAGGCGTACATGGCAGCGATGTCTTCATCGCTGGCCTTGGTATATGACGTATAGGGAAATNCNGGATACAAGTGCTCGCCATTTGGTCNAANACCATGGCGCANCGAATTCATAAAATCCCAATCTGACCANGNACCAATNCCGGTTNCCNNGTCNGGCGTGATATTGGTGGAGTAGATCNTGCCGAAAGGGGTTTCNAAGGCNAGGCCACCCGCCATGAACTCNCCNTCATTGGTGGTGTGGCAACTGGCACAGTTNGCTGCNGTAANCANGTACTCACCNCGGGNAATNAGTTCGCTTTCAGNAATCTGCTCNGTCAACAATGGCCCCTCCCCCTTGATNGCGGGAGAGCGCAACAGGATGAAGGNNGCAANCAANACCAGCANANCAANTCCTGACAGCAGGATATGGCNANTCNTAAGAGACAAATCTNATACTCNTTGTTGGGCNGGCGGCNNCAAGCAGCGCACNAATNTGGNTCNCNNNGATGTTNACCNNGGTNAGCNNANGCNANAAAAGCNTAGNNTAGATTAGGCGTTATCACCANTGNCCTGTCAATGGGCCAAATCCCCNATANNNNC
The DNA here is from genome assembly GCA_002684935.1 of Gammaproteobacteria bacterium. Classification (GTDB taxonomy): domain Bacteria; phylum Pseudomonadota; class Gammaproteobacteria; order Pseudomonadales; family Pseudohongiellaceae; genus UBA9145. Next base: position 13,215 of record NYWC01000069.1, on the reverse strand, counting down.
CTGCTATTGAAACATTTTGTNTCTTGNCTCNNANGNNGTCGACCNCGGNGAGCGATCNCCTGANTTTTNCGGTAGCATGNCANGCANTGAATCAANCTGCGCGCGNNNNCTNGCGCCCNNAANAGCNCTATTCNTGATGAGGANTTGACAGTGAANTTTCCNNNGCACTTNTCNGNANTGAAGCAATACACNTTGCTCCNGNTNGCTNTCTNCGCTTNCAGNGCNNTCGCGCAGNATANCGAGNTGGANNAGTGGCNAAGNACNGAACGACCAATCGCTGCAGNNCAGTCNTATTGGCTGGAAGANCTCACCTCGATGGAAATNCGGGATCTCATNGCCNACGGGACNTCCANTGTAATCATNGCAACCGGTGGNATCGAAGAGAATGGGCCATACCTNGCCACCGGCAAGCATAATCTGATTCTNGANGCNGCCTGTCCNGCTATNGCCGCAGAGTTAGGCAACGCNNTGTGTGCACCCATCGTNAAGTTCGTGCCGGANGGCAGTATNGAGCCNCCTTCAGGTGCGATGCTTTACCCCGGTTCAATTAGCCTCAGNNCAGCAACCTATGAAGCACTGCTNAGCGATATCGCNAGCAGCCTCAAGCANGCAGGNTTCTCCGANNTTGTNATGATCGGTGACAGCGGAGGTAATCAACNCGGCATGGCGAATGTCGCCGATAAANTNGCAGAGGCCTGGTCGGNCGAAGCCACTGACATTCATTTCATCCGTGANTTNTACGANCCNGGNTGGGTANAAACCGAGNNNTTCACCGANCANGANNCTNGGNGTNGCNGAGACCCAGCNCGATGGCTANCACGACGACATCTGGGTCACCGCNATGATGATGGTGACNGACCCTGANCAGGTGCGCTANCNGCAGCGCGTNGATGCNGGNCTCGCTTCCATCAATGGCGTNGCCATCACNCCNCTGGCCNAGACNATCCAACTNGGCAAGGATATGNTTAACTTTCGCGCCGAATACACTGCTGCGGCAATNCGCGCTGCGATTTCTNACNACAANNAAAATTTCNAGGCACTNNAAACAATGAATCGANTNACAGCTCTANTAGNCCTCTGCANGNCCTTGCNGCTANCNCTNAATACCGCGATTGCCGCCGAGCAGGNAGAGNCCGTCAGCCATCGACATCCCNGNNCCNACTCGCTTCGTGAGCGNNCATTCNNGCCGCTTCANTGGCGAACNCATTGACTATCAGNCNGTNGCAGGTGAAACCTATATCAGGGANCTTGNGGGNGAGCCNANNGCNTCCATTTTCACNTTTGCTTACACCAAGACNAACCTGATCGGAAGGAGAAGTGAGACCTNTCACNTTTATNTGGAATGGCGGNCCAGGCTCANCCTCAACCTGGNTACANATGGGNAGCTACGGNCCCAAGCGCATNGTCGTNCCATCNGANGCNAGNCATNCNGGGNTGCCNCCTTANCCNGTTGTAGATGCNNCGGAGACNATCCTNGATGTCAGCGANCTNGTTTTCATNGANCCAGTNGGCACCGGCTTNTCNCGCGCCCTCGGCGANTANGAAGGCAANGANTTNTGGGGGCTGGATGANGANGCAGNGTCCATGGCNGACTTCATTNCNACCTGGATTACCGAACANGNNCGCTGGAATTCNCCCAANTTCTTGCTCGGGGAAAGNTTTGGNACNACCCGTGCGGCNGCCGTCGCCAANCTGATGGANGANGATCGCTCNATAAGCCTCANCGGCATNGTGTTNGTTTCCCAGGCTCTCGACTACCAGGGTTCTACCCCCTACGTGCGNGACAATGTGGTTTCCTTTATCACNTATGTGCCTACGATGGCNGCNACTGCCCTNTATCATGGNCGCGTGCAACCANCCCCNGAAAGCCAGGAGGTATTCCTGCNNCANNCNCGNGAGTTTGCNGTCAATGAGTACCTGCCAGCNCTGTTCAAAGGCAACACNATCACACCGGAAGAATACACNGNNGTACGTGACCGACTGGCCTATTTCACAGGCCTGAGCACNGACTACATTGACAAGGCCAATCTCAGGGTTCAGGGCAACCGCTTCGTCAAGGAATTGCTCAGGGACGAAGGCATCTCTGTAGGCAGGCTGGACTCCCGTTATACCGAAGACGAAATCGACGACCTGGCTGCCCAGACTTCGAGAGATGCAGCGAGTGACGCAATCTCCGGCGCCTTTAAAGCATCACTAATGTCCTATATGCGCAGTGAGCTTGGAGTAGATTGGAGTCGCCAGTATCTCAACCCTGCCGACCCTGGGCTCAGCAGCAACTGGCGTTGGCGCCGAGTCCCGGACGGCTCCTCCTGGGAACCGGCCTACGTGAACACGGCGCACGATTTATCCACCGCCCTGCGTATCAACCCTGCACTGAAGGTCCTGGTCGCGTCCGGGTACTTTGACATGGTTACACCATTCTTTGATGCCGAGTACACCCTGAANCGTCACGGCATTCGCGCAGAACAGGTGGAGTATGAGTATTACCAGGGGGGCCACATGATGTATGTGAACGAACCCTCACGGCTCGAACTGCTGCAGGACACACGGCACTTTATTCAAGCTCAGTCGCCAAGCAGATAAAGCCAATCAGTTGTGGTCATAGAGCACTGCGCGCCCGCTGCATAAGCCTTGCTAGAGCGCGAACCCCAGTGCTGTCAGACTTGTGATGATCAGTAATTACGCATTACGATCTCGTTTGTAAAAACGGCGGGCTGCGCATGCCGGCTGTTTCTTAAATATAGACCGTCTGATTACTGGATGATGTATCCGGGTCAATGCGCCTCCAGACTCAATGCCGCCAGCTGGAAAGGTCTGCGCCGTCGGGAGCACTCTGCTCGATCCGCTCTAAGATGCGAGGCACATACATGCTGTTATAGCGCAAGCGGGAAATCCCATTGGCGTTATCGTGATCGCCGTTCCAGCAGTGCTCGGCACGATCCCCATAGTCCACGACACCGCCATAGAAAGGATTAGTGGTACTGTCCAGAAACGCCTCGGTGAGATAAACCGCATTATTNAGATAGTAGTTATCCATGTCTCCAACATAAATATGTAGCTTGCCTTNCAGCTTGGAACCAAGGGTCGACCAGTCGCGTTCAAGGATATAGCGCAGATCGTAATTCTCACGCCAGTATTCAGCGACTTCCTTGTTGATCACGCCGGTTTCCTTGTCCCANAAGCGCACCGGATAACCGTCGTCTCCCATAGGCGAAAAAGTGGCTTCCCATATATCGTACTGCTGACCGGAGCGATTCTTGTCACCCAGAACCGCTTCCAGGCGATTGTAATCATATTGACTGGCATCGACGTGACCAAGATAGTCACGATGCGCGGGGCGCGGGATTTTTTGGAACTGGCTATCGTAATAATAGGCGTTGTCGTCCTCATAAATATTGATGGTCATGTAGGCCCGGAAATCGATTGGATCCGGGCAGGCAGCGAAGGCGCCGTTGTACTCATCAGGATAAAAGGTTTGTACCGCCATGGCTTCCCAGCCCCCGGTAGAGCCACCATAGGTGAACCTGGCCCAGCCTTCGCCCATTCCCCTGAATTGCTCTTCTATATATGGAATCAACTCATAAGTGATGGCGTCACCGTAGGGCCCTTGACTGGCCGAATTCACGGCATAGGAATCATCGTAATAAGGCGTCGGATGTTGCACCTCAATAATCAGAAAGCGCGGAAAGTCGTCGCTGACCCAGGTTTGATAAAAGTCATAGGCCTCTTGCTGCTCGATCAGGTTATAGCCTTCCAGATCAAAGCGGGCGCTGTAGACTGGCTCTAAATCGGGGTCAGGCGGCTCGGTTCGGAAACCTCCGAAGTCGCTGGGAAAATGTCCATGAAATACCATCAGCGGATAGCGTGCCTCGGGGTTTTCATCGAACCCCTCTGGTAGCAGGACGTGGGCACCAAGGTAGACATCGGTTCCCCAGAATTCCGACAGCAGTTCACTACGCATCTTGATGTGCTTTATGTATTCAGTGTCTGCAGGTGGATCTATTTCAGGAATGATCTGGTCCATCACTATTTCAAACTGGTTAATTCCGGCCTCGGATATTTCAATTTGAACAGGTTCTGAATAGAAATTGCCGGGCTTGCGATTCCAGCGCTGCCCCTCGCCGCGATCCGGCGGCAGACTCACGGTCTTGCCATTACTGAGATTAAACTCCTTGTAGCGATTCAATAGCGCCTGCACATAATAGGTGCCAGGTGGCACTGCTGACAGATCGGCAAGCGGAAACCCAATATGCGAATCATCAATGACGACCGATTCGCCCCCGGTCATGTCACTGACATTCCGACCAAAAATCAATTGGGTGTTCAAGCCATTGCTGACAAGAAAGCGCGGTTCTGACCCATCGTGAGTGGCCAGCATCAACAGTAGACGCCCATCTTGTGCGTCGCTAGCAAGGTCGTCTGAAAATTGAATCGAAAACCGGGGTATCTCTTCAGCTGACTGAGCCGTCGCGAATGAAGTTGCGAGGACAGTCGCAGGGAAAAGGCAAAGCAAGAGCCATCTGGTCAGCATGGTGCAATCTCTTATAGCAGATAAATTGTTTAACGCGTTAAAGCTACCAGTTGCCCTGTGCGCGAACAAGCGCGTAACACGCTATGGTGCAGGACGTGCTAGAAAACGGAGGATTGATCAGGGCGGTTGGAATACAACCCTGTTTAGTTGATGTAGGCTTCGGTTACCACTCGAACGGCACGGCGTATACCCCGNGCCGCGGCCTTGGCTGAAATCGTAGCTTTTACAATGCCATCGATTTCCTTATCCACACGNAATCGATTGGCCGCATTCAGGCCGACAAACTGCTCTTCGAAGCCCCAGGAAAAGAAATCGCCGATCGTATAGCGTAGAGATTCTTTGTAGTAGATTACTTTCAGTCCGACTATTTTGCCATCCAGACCCAGTCCAATCAGGGTATCAATAGGCCCGCTATAGCCATTGGGCTCCGGAGGAAAATCTGGCGTCACAAACGCATAACCTATCAGAGTTTGCTCGTCAGTCGCANGGTCATTCTTGAAGGCCTTNTATACCGGTGGCTCNCCCTCCTTTTCAGAGAAGCTCTCAGCGCCTGGCACGACTGCTTTCAGCAGCCGGTCTGTGGTGTGGTCCGAGTTCGCGGCAAAAGCTGAGCGGTAAAAGTTTTGCTCAGCCGATAGCCACGCACTGAAGTTATCGCCCATGAAAAAGACCGAACTCAGAACGAACGTCAGGACCACAGCCTTGCGGAAACTTCGGCTGGTTAATGTTTGCAACATTTTCAGAGGACCACCAAATCGCTGCGGGATCTTTACTTTTATTATTGTAACCCCAAAAGCCCTACCCAAACTGTGTCAAAATTTAACAATCAGGGTAGGTCTCAGGTCAGCTGCAGACGTCACAGAACGACCAAAACACAAGGAACTGACGGGTAATTTCAGCGAGATGGCGTAATCTCAAATAATGGATAGCGATGCTGTGCGCCCTGTTTTTGAAAACAAACAGTAAAAAACCCCAAACTGCGTGAACCGTTTGGGGTTTTCATGGTTGGTCCAATCTTTCGATTAGTGACCAGATTTCGCAGGCTGTTAGCTCTCGCCGCCAGCGTCCATAAACTCGACGTGCATTTCAAGCTCGATCTCATCACCCACGCCAAATGAGGTAAAGCGATCNANTCCAAAGTCCGAGCGGTTGAATGTGGCACTGCCAGAAAAGCCCACGGTGTAGCTGCGGGTCAGAAAATTACGTCCGCCACCATTGAAGTTAACCACCAGGTTGACTGGAGCAGTTGTGCCGTGAAAGGTGAGATCACCGGCGAATACGAAGGTATCCTCATCAACTGCTTCCACGAATGACGTAGAGCGATAAACAGCCTGGGGATACTGTTCAACATCCAGCCAACTATCGCCACGCAGTTCCTCTTCAAACTCCGCCAGATTGACATTGATGGAAGCCATTTCCACCACGACTTCGAGACTGGCATTTTCAATATCTTCCGGATCGAAATCCAGAGAGGCGTCGAACTCAGTGAAGCGGCCCAGGAATGTGGAGAAGCCCAGGTGATTGAGCTTGAACAGCAACGCAGCATGGTCGCTATCAAGCACATATTGACCGCCCCTGACCTCGGTGATTTCAGTAGTTTGATCCGGCGTCACAAGCCGATTGCAGGCACCAAGGAAAGCAACACTAGCGAGGAGAGCGGCAGCTCGGCCCAGACTGGATTTAGTTAGATTAAGCATGGTTTAGCCTTTATGTTGTTGATCGCTTGCTACTGAAGCATCGCGTAGACGTCGACTTTAACAATCACTTCATTGGGTACTTCTGCAGTGTTTGCCCAATAGCCTTGTCCCACCCCGTACTCCAGGCGCAGAAGCTCGACCTCGCTGGTCAGATTAAAACAGACCTGCCCGTCGCAAGTGTCAATATTGAGCTCGAATGGAAATGTCATCGGATTAGTTTCATCGCGAATCGTCAGGGTCCCATCCGCTTCGAAAGTATTGACGCCGGTGAGGCGACACTTTTCTGCTGTAAAGGTAGCGGTTGGCCAGGTATCGACATCAAACAGCTCATAGTCAAGCAGATAGTCGAGAACTTCGGGCGAATCCACCTCAATGTCTTCGATGTTGATGGTGACATCAAATTTGCAGCTGGTAGGGCTCATCGGGTCAATGTCGAAATTAGCCTGAACATTGGAAAAACGCCCTTGATACGGATCAGTACCATAAGAGTATTCAAAGATTACTTGCGATAGCCCCGGGTCCAGTACCCATTCAGCAGCGTTCGCTGCCAAACCTGTAGTGAAAAGTGCGATCCCCAGAATGAATTTCTGCATTAAAGTTCGCATGTGATTAATTACTCCTGTCTAAGTTTACGGCAACGCGTAGGCCACCAGCTCTGCAGCCTGACCGCCGCCACTGACAAACATTGCCAAATACTGTTTGCCATCGTGTTCATAAGTGAATGGTAGGCCGGACTGATTATTGGGTAAATCGAGCTCGGCGATGATCTCGCCTGTCGTCTTATCGACGGCACGGAATATGGGGCTGGCTCCCCTGCCACCGGTGCCTTCACCAACAAACAGCAGGGATTTGGTTACCAGGATGCCAGAACGTGTTGGGATACCAGTACGTTCGATATCCACGCCTTCCAGCAATCTGTGATTTTTAATTTGATCAGGCGTGTCTGCATTGGCGATCATCCAAAGGTGATCACCGGAATTCATGTCGATCGCTGTGATACGGCCATAGGGTGGTTTAACAATTTCTAGCCCTTGCACACGCGGCACTCGCACACCGAAAGAAGCACTCAAATCCAGGTCAGAATCTTCATCTTTAGCTAGCGACATGACAGCCAGCGCAGTTCGAGAAGGCACATACAAAATGCCAGTTTCTGGATCGATGGTTGCCCCTTCCCAGTTCGCTCCACCAGTCGAAGACGGTAAAGTCAGCACGCCGCGGGTGCCGTCATCGGCATCAGCCAGTGAGGGCGGCGAATACACGCTGGGGGCCAGGCGAAAGCCTTCGACCGCTTCAAGTGCCAACGCTCGAATTTCAGGTGTCCAGTCAATCAGGTCATCTTCGGTGAATCCCTGGCGATCGTATGGGGCAGGTAAAGTGGGGAATGGCTGTGTAGGTGAATACCATTCACCCGGCACATCGCCCGCCGGAACCGGTTGTTCTTCGATTGGCCAGATGGGCTCGCCAGTCTCGCGGTCAAATGTATAAACCCAATTCTGTTTGGTGACAGACATCAGGATCTTGCGACCATTAGGCAAATCAGACAACACAGGTGCGGATGGAATATCCCAATCCCAGATGTCATGGTGGGTCAGCTGATAGTGCCACTGCCGCTCGCCAGTTTTGATATCCACCGCCACAATTGAATCAGAGAACAGATTGTCGCCCGGACGATCGCCGCCGTAGCGGTCCCCGGTAGCAGACTCAACCGGCAAATAAACCAACCCGAGTTCCGGATCACCGGACATCGGTGCCCAAACGCCTGCATTACCCGTAAATTCGATACCTCCGTCCAACCAAGATTCAAAACCCACCTCGCCGCGTTCTGGAATGGTGCGGAAAGTCCACAGCAGTTCACCAGTGCGCGCATCGAAACCGCGAATATCGCCTTTCACATTGGCCTTGGAACGCGGTCGCATGCCAACACGGTGGGCCGCGCCCACCACGATCACATCATTCATCACGAATGGTGCGGCCGAAAGACCGATATCTGGATAAGGAAATCTGGGGTCGTCGGCGTTACGCAAGCCATCGAAGAGATCCACGATACCGTCTTCACCAAATGCCGGGTCCGGTGCGCCCGTCTCCGCATCGAGTGAAACCAGGTGGTAGCCCGGGGTCACATCAATTACGCGCTTGTTATCACCATCTGTCCAGAAGGCAACACCACGGCCTGCACCCTTGCGCGGAGCCTCATCAAAGCGAGTCCCTTCTTGGGGGCGCCACAGCCACAAGATCTGGCCGGTGCTTGCATCCAGCGCCACCACATTACGGGTGCTGCCAACATTGGCATAAAGCACACCATCAATTTCGATCGGCGTGGAGGGATTATTGAAATCTGTTGAGGGCCCAAAGCCTTTGGTGGAGAAACGCCAGGCAATCTCCAGATCACTAACATTTTCCGCGTTGATCTGGTCTAGCGGCGAATAGCGCTGTGCGAGGTGATCGCCGTGATATTCGGGCCAATCACCTTCATAAACTGAAGTGCCTGACTGGGCGAGTGCGCCAGACGACAGCGCAAGCGTGCTGACGCTCACTAGTAGTGAAGAAATAAATCTCCTGGGTGTTCTCATTTTGGGCTCTCTCAATATCTGTTACTGAAATTATCTGCTCAAGGCTGCTGAACCCCGACTGAATGAAGACTGAGCCAGGTTCCCCGTGTTAGGAGATCAGCGTGACTGCGCTTTACATTCGTTCAAGTGTGACCAGACCTGCGGCTCATTTTTGAATTTGTTATTTGCCTGAGCACGCGTGACAGAAGCAGTCAGAGGATAAGCAATCTCCCCCTCACAAGCAAGTGCGAAGCTAAGCGGCAAGTTTAAAACTCGTTTCAATATCAATCGCTTAGAGTCAATTTAACCCTACGATTTGTAATAGTTTGTAACTGCTAAAGTGGTCCGGCATGCGCGGGCAAGGAAACCGCCGCCAAATAGGGAACTTCAGACCGAATCGGACTAATAGCCGACCCCCTTATTCAGCGCAGCCGGGGCCAGCTCGTCGGGCCTCCACGAAAACCTGAAGTTGAGGGGAAATCCGCGGCGAGTAACCCTAGAGCGCCCTGCCGTCGACGCTCTGTTGACGAAGCGCCGCGAGAAAACTCTCCATCTCCTGCACCCGGTCAGCGGCCATGGCCTTTGCGGTTGCAGTGACCAGGCTAGCGGGCAACTCACGACCGAAATTCTCGAGGGTCGCCACCGCCGCTGGCAGATCTTTGGCCAGCCCTTCCCGTGTGGTAAGAGAAATAATGCGGGTCACGCCGATCGCGCCGAGGAAATTCAGGGTGTCCGCATCGTGCAATACTTGCGCAACAGGCTCAGCCGGCACCTCTGCGTAATACATGTGGGCGCGAATAGCGGCCTGCACCGACGGCAGTTTTGCCATGGGGAAACCGGCTCGCGCCAGGATAGCGCCCGCCTTGTCAGCACCCACGTTGGAATGATCTTCTCCAGCTACTGCGTATGGTTCAAAGGCTGCCATGTCGTGCAGAAACGCTGCCGCGAAAAGGATATCTTCATCGATCTCCAGCCCATCGCCTGCGGCCAATGCTCGCGCCAACTGGTAATCACGCTCACTGTGTTCAAGCCCCCACGCCGTGTGCTGCAGATTGTTAGCCGCAAACGCATAAACTGTCTCTTTCCAGGATTGATCCAGCGGAATGCCCGATTTGGTTTCCTGCGCGAGCACTTGTGAAATCGTTAATCCGGCAACGGTCAGTAAGAACCAACTCTTGCCTACGAATGCTATTCCTTTCATCAATTTTCTACCCCCCCGCTTCCTAATGGCACCAGGGCTGCTAATTTGCTTGGCGTCAGCCCAAGGGCCGGGCGATGCATGTGCTCGTGCTGCCCGCATAGATGTGTGCGTGTACGTTGGAAAAACCAAGCAACTGCAGGTTAGAGATCTTTAGCAGCGCGCACCATAGCCTCAACATCGGCCAAGAGCTGTTTGGCATCAAACACGATGCCATCTTTGATAGTGTAGCTGACACCACCAATCCGTTTCAGTTCACCTGCTTCTCGATCCAGGTACATGTGGCCCGTGCCGTAGAGAACCTTGAAGTTTCTAACCGGGTTTTCACCCAGCAGGATAATATCGGCTTTCTTACCTGGCACGATCGAGCCTATTTCATCCTCCATACCGATGAGTTCAGCACCATTCAATGTTGCCGCCTGAATAACCTCCAAAGGGTGGAAACCTGCCTCCTGCAGTAACTCTAACTCCCTGATGTAGGCAAAGCCAAACAGCTTGAAGATAAAACCAGCATCAGAACCGGTCACTACGCGGCCTCCGTCGTTCTTAAAGTCGTTAACGAAGTTCATCCAGATCCTGAACGCTTCACGCCAGGCAACTTCATCGGCGGTGGTCCAGTCGAAATGGTAGGAGCCGTGCAGACGCGGATCCGGCATAAAAAATTCCTGTAATGCCGGCAAGGTGAACAGCTCGTGCCATTACGCATCCCGGGCCCGCATCACGTCCCGATTGGCTTCATAGATTGTAAACGTAGGCACCAGTGTAAAATCGAGTTCAATCAATTCATCAATTACTGCATGCCATTTTGGGCTACCTGGCTCTGCGGCCTGCTGCCATAGGCGACCCGCCTGGCCGAATCGCCATTGCTCGTCGGAATAGTTATAGTCAACCGGATAGTCCTGAATAGTGCGATCAGTAAACAGAGATTCTGGCAGACCATACCAGTGTTCCATGCTATCCAAACCCATGCGCGCACTGTCCAGCACATTAGTGGAGTACACCGAAGTCTGATCGTGGTGATTTGATGTTCCCATACCCAATTCACGAGTGGTGGCATAGATCGCTTCTGTCGCGGCGCGGGTCGCGCCTCGCAATTTCACACCATCGGCTCCACGGCGCTGCACTTCCCGAACCCAGGCCTCAGCGCCTTCTGCGCTGGTCACTGATCCCCCTGGAAACATCGCATGCACTACCAGTCTGGGCGCTGTAATTTCTCCAGCATTGCTGCGCTCTCGATGGGCTACGGTCCAATCTAGTCCCATACCGCTACCAACCTCCCTGACTGTGGTAATGCCGTGAGCCAGCCACAGTTTGAATACATATTCAGGAGGCGTAATAGCACCGGTTAAACCTTGCCCGGTATTGCCAATGTGGGTATGAGCGTCGATAAAACCCGGCAGGGCATACATGCCTGTACCATCGATAATTCGAGCCCCGGGCAATGTTGGTGTAGAGGGCTCAATCGCGGCAACCCGATCCCCTTTCACCACAATTGTTACCGGACCTCGCGGAGGCGCGCCTTCACCGCTTATCAGCATCACATTAGTTATAAGTAGCTGCTCGAACGGACCCTCTCCTCGAATACGGTCTGGTGCAGGACCCGGAATCGCAATGCCGTTCCTAATGGCGCGTGTTGCACCTTCCTCTCCGGGGACAATAGCTGCGTGATCCTGAGCGGACACTACGGTGAGCAATAGTGATACAGAAAGCGCAAAGGTTAATCTGATCATGCTAAACGAAGCCCCTATTTATCCTGTGTATTGTTTTCTGCGCTGACTGGCGCATTTTCTGGATGGCGGACAATTGCTGCGTCTCCGCGGTCGTTCGTCAGCAGCATCGTAATCTTTTCTGATTGCGCCAGTGATGTTATCGAAGCTAGCACCGCAAGTTGAATACAGACAAGCAGCCAGAGCTTCTGCCTAAATATGCGAGTAAATCTGACTGCGGACAAGAGCGCAGTGTAGACTTTCGGAATCAGCAGCGTCTAGTGACTCTTCCGGGATTTTTGCAACCCGATTACAGGCACTGAGTTACAGAGGAAACATTGTCGCAAATCTACAATCTTCCCCTCCCAGTCTCACGCATCAGAATAACTCCAGTTCCCGCCAGTGTAGACTTGGTGAGGTAGAGCTTTTAAGCTCCAACAATCACCATTGAGTCAGCGCTAGCGACTGACTCTGCGTAAGGTCGTCACTATTAATGGTGAAACCCGGGATCAGCAGAGGCCTGAACAGGTTCGGCACCTCCCAGCTCGATGGCTTATGGACGAAGCCAAGCCAACCGCGAAATAAATAGGCAGATCATCAAAATGCATTCGGTGATATTCGACAATGATATTGGCATCGACGATGCCATGGCGCTGCTGCTTTTGCACTATGCCGAGTCCGTTGAGCTGTTAGCTATCACGACCCGCTTCGGCAATGCCAGCATCGTCGACACAACCCGCAACGCGCTAATCATGAAAGACTTGTTTGGTATTGAGGCACCGGTTTTCCAGGGTGCTGCAACACCGATTGGCAAGCGTCTGGGAGAGGGTTTTCCCATTCATGTTCATGGAGAGAATGGGCTAGGCGACATTGACCTGCCGGCTCCTCAGTCAAAGGCCAAAGCGCTGCCAGCGGCTGAGGCGCTGGTTGAAGTAACGAAGGAACATAACGGGGAGGCTGTCGTCATCGCGGTTGGCGGACTGACCAATATCGCGCAGGCATTGGAACTGGATTCTAATTTTGCTGGCCGGGTCAAACGGCTCATCATTATGGGCGGGGCTTTTGGTTACAATCGGCACAGCGGCAATGTCTCCCCCGTCGCGGAAGCAAATATCGCCAGCGACCCGCAAGCAGCAGATATTGTATTCCGCAGCGGCATGACGATTGCCATTGTTGGCCTGGATGTGACCCATGAAATCATTATGGATCGGCCCTATATGCGATCACTGCGTGAATGCGCTGGTGAAGCCGGCAAATTTATTGCCAGCAGCCACCAATGCTATCTGGATTTCCATCACAGCTTGAGCGGCAGGTTCGAGTGTCCTCTGCATGATTCTGCCGCAATCGCCTATTTGCTGGCCCCAGATCTCTTCACTAGGATAAATCAGCCAGTTCGAGCAGTTACAGAAGGCATCGCAATGGGCCAGACCATTCATGGCGATGATCTCAGAGAGTACGTTTCTAGTGAGTGGGATGATGTAGCTGAAAGCACTATTTGTATCGATGTCGATGGCCAGGCTGTGCTTGAGCTATG
>NYWC01000068.1 GCA_002684935.1 Gammaproteobacteria bacterium | reverse complement strand
GCAGATGTGATAGTGATGATGCCTTACAGTGTCATATTCAAGTTTTTCTTCCGGCGTAAGCGAGGAAAAGTCAAGTGATCCTCTTGTCAGAATTGACGAGGTTTTGGGATTTTTAAAGAGAAAGTACCATTCTGAAAGCTGCTTGCTCACTTCGCGGTGGCCGTTTGACATCGCTATTTTATTGTTCTGTCGAACTTCATAGGCTAGATACAAAAGTGTTAAAAAGACGCCTAGAGCCTCAATTGATACGGTCATAACATTCCTCTTATCAATGATTATGTATGTTAGTTGTCGCTTGTTTTCTTGATTCTTAGGAAGGGGCTCCCTAGAAAGTATTGATGAAATGCAAACTGCTGATCCTATTGTTTAGGGTGAAGCCAAGTTTGATATGGGCAATATGAGCCATAGCACCTAATCGTGGCCGTTAATGTAAAGAGCCGCAACAGCGGCTAGCAATTCTTACGGTATTTGCTTATTTACTGGCTTCGATTATACCTATTTGCGCCCGACTTAGATTTAGGTTCTCTGCTGTAAATTCGAGCATGAGTCTCTCATTGGGCGTTATAATTCCATCTTCAATCGCTAGCCCATATAAATATCTATAGGCCTCTTCGGCATCACTATCAATAGAATCATCTGGCAATACGAGATCGATAATTTGAAAGGCTTTTTTACTGATTGGTTTTTCGAATGCAAATACCAACGCAGCGCTGCATAAGCCCGCTAGATTGCCCAAGAGATCCGAAAAGTTTTCGGAAACCAAATCCTCGATCAGGTAGTAAGTCCCAAATAACATAAGTATAACAATAAGCTTGACGAGTCCTTTTTTAACGAGTCGCCTTACGCCAAACAATTCTCCCTGAAGAATTCCATAAGCAAACAGTGACCCGTAGATTGCTTCCCCAGCAATAAACGTATTCGTTAGAAGTTCCTGAGTTGCGCTTGACACGTAATCTTGGAAAGTAGTGATGAAAATAATACCCGCAAGTGTAAATGTCATAAAAAAGAATCTTGCCGAGTATGCTGCGAGGTAGAACTTAGTCTCTGCTTTCACTGCTTTCTCTCTACGCTCAACGTAAAAAACATACAGCAGGTTACCTAGTATGAGCACATGAAAACCCAGCAGCAGCGCTGCAAAAAAGCGTGCAAAGCGGGGGTCGAAATTTATCGCCAAACCATCGCCGTTAAAAAATGGGAAAATCCCATAGCCCCATGAGATAAAGTATACTGTTGAGTAAATGACTACAAAGAACGGCAACCCATACCTAACTGCTGGATGGAAAGAGTATTTTCCAAGCTGAGTTTCTGTAGTAGACAGGAACATCAAGTACGCAAAGGTCAAACCCACCATTACAATCGGAAAAATTGAGAGCATCATCCTTGCCATTCCCAGTGAAGCAAGGGATACAGGCAGCACACCAATTCCAAACATTGAAAGCAAGAGATAGCCCTCGAGCAAAAGAATGAGAGAGATAGCCTTATTTTTTCGACTTGAGGGATTGGCTTCAAACGTCAAAAAAGCGAGATAGGCAAAAAACAAACCAACAAATATTGCAATTGCTCCTTTCGCTATATATTCAGATTTCGCATCTTGTCCAAAATACACAATTGGATGACGCGGAAAATTTAATATTGACGGGTTTGATAGCCCTATGGCGGCGCTGAGGCTTTTCTGATTGCTATCCGCCCCCTTTTCATTCGCAAAGAGGTTTAATTGATTAAAGTAACCATCTCGGCAAATCAAAGCTAAGGCACTAGCAACTTCAATTCTGGAGTAGTTCTCTTCATATTCCTCTGAGATCTGCTCCCCAATTTCAGGGCGGGAGACTAGGGCCATGCACGCCGGGATAAAGAATCCCTCTTGTATGCTATCAATGAGTAGTTGCCTTATCTGACTTTTTTCAACTGAGTCTGCGCGACCGAATTTTAATTGCCACAAGTAGAATTTGGAGACTGGGTCACTTTCAGCGGCCAGCTCAAACCATGGGCTGGCTTTCTCATATTGTGTGGGACCCACTGAAAAATCAGGCCCTACCCATCTAGACTGCCCCGAATAGTAGATGCCTAGTGAACGAGACGCTCTAATATCGCCTACAAGGGCATCTGCTCTGAGCTGGGGAATCACCTCATCGAGCGAATCAACTACTGGAAAGGTAAATACACCATCAAGGTAAAGTTCTGTTGTTTGATTAACTGGAGAGAGTGTTCTCGCTAGGGGGTGATTTTCATCAGCGACTTTGTTAAATGTCGAATTTCGCAAAAACTCTTGCCAAAGGGCATCAAGGTCACTCAACCTCCCACTGATGCCGCTCGTTTGTTCTCCAGCTCTAAGAAGTAGCTCACTTTCAAGCCACCTCGTCTCATTATAATAATCAGCGCATTTTTTCAATTTTTCCATGCCTTGAGAAAATTGATCTGCGTTTCTCCAGGCAATAGAAAAGAAATCAGCAGGATTAATCGTAGGCGTCTGATATAGTGGAAGCCAATACCCTGGAATAACAAAGCACTGATCCAACGCGGACATGCTCAGATCAGAGAGTTCCTGAAAGTTTGGCTCGCCATCCAGTTCATGATAAGCAAATAAAGCCGCAGAATTGGGGCCGTTGTTACTCAAAAATAAAGATTCTATCTGAGCACGTGAGCCAATTGGGATTGCATCATATTCATACACAAAGACCTCTGACAGAAAGACGCTAGCGACATTGTCACCAGCGAGTGCCAAGTTCAGTAAGGAAGGAATCACCACAGACTCCTGTTCCGATTGATCAGCGGTAAAAAACCTGTCAATTAGAGCTGTGCTATCGTCGGCGCTTGGGTCGCAAGCTACCAGTATGGAGACTATCAAGAATAAAAATAATTCACGTAGCTTTAGCATGAATAGTTTTCCCTAAGTATTTGGATAAACATATAGCTACATATGTCTCTATGCAAAAAATTTAGTATTCCTATTGGTTCAATCAGGTATTCTCTTAGAAATTTACAGGCGATAGCTTTGCTTTAGGCCCAACACAAAAGAGCCATATTTTCTGAGATGCTGCATGAAATTGCTCTCACATATGTTAAAACTCACGGTAAATAAACTAGGTGGATTGTTTTTTAATCTACTCACGATGATTCGCCTTCATACATCTTCATAATTTATCTTGTGGCGGAGAGTTATCCAGTTACCCACCAAGTTCGACAAAATGTGAACGCATTTTGGACAGCCAAAGGCTTACCCGCAGGGTCGGAAAATTGGCTTAATCAGATTACGAATCCATCCCTCCCCAGCCCCAATTCAACTCTTATCCCGCAAAAACCAACTCCCAAATACCAAAAACCCGACCACCAAACCGATGACCGGGTTTTTCAGAATTCCAAATGTCAGGAAACCAGAGCCCTAAGACTCCCCTTTCCCCTGCGCATCGCCGCCTTTCTCTTTCTGGATGCGCTGGTAAATCTCTTCGCGGTGAACTGCCACCTCTTTGGGTGCGTTCACGCCAATTCTAACCTGGTTACCCTTAACCCCTAGCACGGTAACCGTTACATCATCCCCAACCATCAATGTCTCGCCGAGACGGCGCGTCAGTATCAACATTGTAATTCTCCATTAATCATTCCTTTGTGGACTCCTTCGATGCAGGTCAAGCCCCGAAAGGCCGTCGGGCCAATTGTAACTGCCCGATAACGGAGCGCGTTCTCTCTCCTGGTTGTTTCTCCCGTTTGACTCGCGTCTTCCAACTCTTTCAAATTTTCGAACTTGTCGGACAACCTTCGCCCAGCGCACGCTGAACCGCACGGTGCGGGCTCTTCAGAGGGTTAGACCGGGTTGAGGTCAGTTTTCTGCCCGCAGCATGTCCCTAGTATCTGCCTATATTGACGCCTTGCCAACCGTTTAGAGCCGGAAATAGGCCACGTTTAGCCGCCTGACTAACTCAACTGCTGCTGTTTTCAGCGTCCGGATCACCCAATTCGAAGGCACTGTGAAGCGCACGCACCGCAAGTTCGAGGTACTTTTCCTCGATGACAATGGAGATTTTGATCTCTGAGGTAGTAATGATCTGGATATTGATGTTGTCTTCCGCAAGGGCTTTAAACATCTTGCTGGCAATGCCGGCATGGGAACGCATACCCACACCAACCAGAGAGACTTTGCAGATTTTTTTGTCCAGGATTACCTCGCGAGCCTTTAACGAGTGAGACACGGTGTCCAGAATTGCCTTGGTCCTGTCGCCCTCCGCACGCTTCACTGTGAAGGTGATGTCGTTGGTACCATCCTCTGCCACGTTTTGCACAATGACATCGACTTCAATACCAGCATCACTCACTGGACCAATCACGTTGTAGGCGATACCGGGAACATCTGGGACACCAGTTACGGTAAGCTTGGCTTCATCGCGTTCGAATGCGATTCCTGCAATGCTTGGATCTTCCATTGCTGTACATTCCTCCAGACTAATAAGGGTACCTGGACCTTCTTCAAAAGTGGAAAGGACTCTTAACGGGACTTTGTATTTGCCCGCAAATTCGACTGAGCGAATTTGTAGTACTTTGGCCCCAAGGCTGGCCAACTCCAACATCTCTTCAAAAGTAATACTGCTAAGTAGGCGTGCATCTTCAACCACGCGAGGATCAGTCGTGTAAACACCCTTGACGTCGGTATAGATCTGACACTCATCTGCATTCAACGCTGCAGCCAATGCAACCGCCGTAGTATCGGAACCACCCCGCCCAAGAGTGGTTATACAACCATGTTCATTCACGCCCTGAAATCCCGCAACCACGACGACATTCTGCTGGTCCAATTGCGCCATGATCCGTGTGCTATCTATCTCACGAATTCGCGCCTTGGTATGCACCTCATCAGTAAGGATGCGAACCTGACCACCAGTGAACGAGCGTGCACCGTAACCGCGCTTTTCCAAGGCCATGCAGAGCAAAGCGATAGTTACTTGNTCGCCGGTAGAAAGCAGAACATCCATTTCTCTTGGCGTCGGTTGCTCCATCATTTCCAGGGCCATGGCAGTCAGACGATTCGTTTCTCCACTCATGGCGGATACCACAATCACAACATCGTCGCCGCGGTCACGAAATTTGGCAATCTTTTCTGCNACCGCTTCAATTCGCTCGACTGAGCCGACTGAGGTGCCACCATATTTTTGAACAATCAGAGCCATGTCTGCTATACCTGGTTGAGGCGCTCCTCCAGCCACGAATGCACACTATCCAGCGCNGCGGGCAATTTTTCAGGTTCGCTTCCACCNGCCATCGCCATATCTGGCCTTCCGCCACCTTTGCCCCCCACCTGTTGGGCGACCATATTCACCAGCTCACCGGCCTTCACCCGGTCAGTTAAATCCTTACTTACACCAGCCACCAGGTTTACCTTGCCATCACCTGCACTGCCCAGCACGATCACAGAGGTACCTAGCTTGTTCTTTAATTGATCCATTGTGTCCCGCAGCGACTTGGGGTTAAAACCCTCCATCTTCGCGACCAAAACCTTGGAACCAGCCAATTCCACAGCACTTGCGCTGAGGTCATCACCAGCGCTTGCCGCCATTTTCGATTTCATTTGCTCGAGCTGTTTTTCCAAGGCCTTATTCTGACTGATCAGGCCCGTCAGCTTGTCGAGAATTTCNTCCGTGCNGGATTTCAGCAGTGCCGCNGCATCACGAACTATCGACTCTTCCCTCTCAACCAATGCCAATGCTCCATGCCCTGTGACCGCTTCAATCCTGCGCACGCCGGCAGAAATACCTGACTCACTCATAATCTTGAACAGGCCTATATCACCCGTTCGATCAACGTGACAGCCGCCGCAGAATTCAATGGAATAGTCGCCACCCATTGAAACGACACGCACCTCANCACCNTATTTTTCACCAAANAGTGCCAAGGCACCCTTTTCACGAGCCNATTCAATTCCCATGACTTCNTTGTCCACACGGGAGTTACNAAGAATCTCGGCGTTCACCTGNTCCTCGATTTGTTTAAGCTCTGCCNCACTGACTGGAGAATTGTGTGAAAAATCGAAGCGCAACCTGTCAGCTGCGACTAGGGAACCTTTTTGCAGGACGTGAGACCCGAGAACATTGCGAAGTGCTGCATTCATTAGGTGGGTTGCAGAATGATTCAAGGTAATCGCTGCGCGGTCNTTGCCTGCAACCANTGCGCGGACCTGGTCACCAACATTCANATTACCGCTTGCCAATTTGCCGCGGTGCAGGAATANATCCGACTGTTTTTNAGTATCCGATACTTCAAAGCGCCCACTGCTATTTTCCAGAAACCCGCTATCACCGATCTGCCCGCCGGATTCTCCGTAAAATGGCGTCGAATCGAGAATAACGATCACTTCAGAATCAACAGGGGCGGTATGCANTTTTTCATTCGCCAATGAATAAATCCCTAATACCNTACCATCGCCCTGAAGGCTGGTGTAACCAGTAAATGCAGTCGCAGCAAGATCTTCAAGATTAAGCTTGTCTACTGCAGCGAAATGGCTCGCCGCACGGGCCTGTTCACGCTGCACNTTCATAGCCGCCTCAAACCCATCCATGTCAAGGACGAGNCTCTGTTCGCGGGCNATGTCTGCCGTGAGGTCAACAGGGAATCCGTAAGTGTCATACAATTTGAATACAGTCTCACCGGCGATAACGTTTCCCTGTAATTCTGCGATAGACTTTTCTAGAATNGACATTCCATTTTCCAGTGTGCGCGCAAATTGNCGCTCCTCTTCCATCAGGACTTTTTCGACAAANTCCTGATTTCGGTACAGTTCTGGATAAGCNTCACCCATANCGCGAGCAAGGGACGCCACAATTTTATAGAAGAAGACTTCTTTTACGCCNAGACGNTATCCATGNCTGACNGCGCGCCTCACGATGCGTCTGAGCACATAGCCTCTGCCTTCATTTGAGGGAATNACGCCATCGACAACTAAAAAGGCACANGACCGTATGTGATCGGCAATCACNCGGAGTGAGTTATTTTNGAGGTCTTGAGTATTGGTAATTTTGGCGATATCGCGTATNAGNNCAGCGAACANATCTATCTCNTAGTTGCTGTGCACATCCTGAAGCACTGCCGCCAACCTTTCCAAACCGGCACCGGTATCCACCGACGGCTTGGGCAATGGCATCATCGAGCCATCGGCTTTACGNTCGAACTGCATAAAGACCAGGTTCCAGATCTCAATGTAGCGATCCCCATCTTCGTCAGNGCTGCCTGGTGGACCACCAGGAACGTCGGGCCCATGATCATAGAATATTTCAGAACAAGGACCGCAGGGACCGGTGTCACCCATCGCCCAGAAGTTATCCTTTTCCTCCAACCANGAGAATCGGTCTGGNTCNACTTTGATTTCATCCNTCCAGATCGCCGCAGCCTCATCGTCTTCCTTGTAAACGGTGATCCAGAGTTTCTCCGGAGGCAATCCCAATTCGNCAGTCAGAAANTCCCAGGCAAACTGAATAGCCTCACGTTTGAAATANTCTCCGAACGAAAAATTCCCGAGCATCTCGAAAAAAGTATGGTGGCGAGCCGTATATCCCACATTCTCGAGATCATTATGCTTGCCACCAGCACGCACNCAGCGCTGTGAGCTNGTNGCCCTGACTCGCTCTCGCTTCTCATCGCCAAGGAATACATCTTTGAACTGCACCATCCCGGCATTAGTGAATAGCAGGGTTGGATCATTCGCCGGCACCAGTGGGCTGCTGGATACTATCTCGTGGTCTCTNGCGGCAAAGAATTCGAGAAATTTCTGTCTTATTTCTGCAGATTTCATCTGATCAACTTTAAAGCACTGATTATCGAATTAGAGTGATTGTTCGGAGCATCCACCCCGCTCGAAAACGCACAGAATTATAGCCCTTATTGACTGGAGGTTGCAGGCCTAAGTGCTCGTAAGGCCTGCAAATAATGCGAGATTCTTTTGAATCCTAGCCAATTGTCAGGGATTAGCGGAGGACTCCGTGCTGTTTACGGAGCAAACTTACTGGTTTTGGCACGAGAATTCAGCTTTGGACTAGTCCGAATTCTCTTCATCGCTTCTTCCCAGCAGGCTCGATGAGCTTGGGGTAAAGCTGAAATTGGTGATTATTTTTTCTTTCGGCACCCGCAGATTGCCNTCACTAGATAGCATGATGGCCACTCGGCGCGTCTGCGGAAAGTGGCTGAGTACAATAGCCACTATGATGAGGAAAGGGACGCATAGAAACATACCGGGGATTCCCCAAATTGCATTCCAAAGTGCGAGATTGAGCAAAATCACAACCGGACTAAGATTGAAGGACGAGCCCATCAGTCGCGGCTCCAGAATATTCCCAATACAAATCTGCAGCGCACCAATGCCGAGTAGCACCAGACCAAATAATGTATATCCGTCCGATTGCGCCAGGGCTATGAGGGCTGGGAAAGTCGTTGCGACAATTGAACCCACTGTCGGAATGAAATTAAGTAAAAAAATCAGGAGACCCCAGACTGCAGCGAAATCCGCCCCTACCGCAAATAGAAATGTAAAACTCAATATTCCAGTCAGGGAACTGGTAAACATCTTGATGCTTATGTATCTCTGGATATCGTCTCGAATGCGCGTGATGATGCGATGTGCCTCATCTTCCCTATCAGGATTACTCATCAGCGCTGAGATCTTATTACTGAAATGCCCCTGCTCAAGGAACAAGAAGCCCAGGTAAATTAGAATGAGTCCTCCGTTGGCAAGGATGCCAGCAAAAGAGGAGGCTATCGATGAAGCATAAGAGGGTATATTGATCCAATCGGTGATAAATTCACTGAGACTACGATCCTCGAAGGCAGTGAAGTCGATAAATGGAAGTGACTCTAGACGACGTGTCAAATTCTCCTGATAGACAGGCGCCACATCCAACACATCATCTGCCGAGGCACTGAGAAAATTAACCAGCGCCCAAATCAGTAGCAAAAATGTCAGTAATGACGCCCCTAGGCAGACAGGCATCGGAAATTTGAAACCAGCAACTTCGATTCTACTG